>DASZNJ010000233.1:0-9284 GCA_035551575.1 Gemmatimonadaceae bacterium | reverse complement strand
GAACCGGCTCACGAACAGCGCGGCCCCGCCGTAGCGCGCGTAGAAATCGTGGAGCCGCCTCGCCGATCCGCCGGCGGCGAGCCGCTGGGCGAGGCGCTCGGCGCCGAAGCGGCGTCCGGCGGCGTACATCGCCATCGCCCCGGCGACGTTGCCGCCTAACGTCGCGAGGAAGGTCCCGGCGAGGGTGGCGTGGCCGCGGGCGGCGAGGAACGCGCCGAAGGCGACGACGGTGTCGGCGGGGATCGGCGGGAACAGGTTCTCGACGGCGGCGACGACCGCGAGCACCACATAGAGCACGGCTGGTGGCAGCGCCGTCAGCCAGTCCAGCACCCCCTCCACGTCAGCCTCCGGCGCCGGGGAGGAGCGTGGCGACGGCGAGGCAGGCGAGCCCCTCTTCGCGGCCGACGAATCCCATGTGCTCGTTGGTCTTGCCCTTCACCGAGACGGCGCCGAGGTCCACGCCCAACGCGGCGGCGAGGGCGGTGCGCATCGCATCGCGGTACGGCCCGATCTTCGGGCGCTCGGCGATCACGGTCACGTCGACGTTGCCGACCGACCACCCGCGGCGGCGCACGCGGTCGACGGCGGCGCGCAGCATCTCGATGGAGTCGCGGCCGCGGTTCTTCTCGTCGCTATCGGCGAACATCTCGCCGATGTCGCCCGCCGCGGCGGCGCCGAGGATCGCGTCGGTCACCGCGTGGGCGACGGCGTCGCCATCCGAATGTCCGACCAGGCGCACCTCGGAGGCGATGCGGACGCCGCCGAGGATGATGGGGCCGCCGACCGCGAAGCGGTGGGAGTCGTAGCCGATCCCGGTGCGCACCGCGGACCGCTGCCCGTTCGGGGAACCGCCGCCGGGAACGTCGCTCAGGCGGCGCTCCTCACTCCTCGAAGCGCTTGACCGCGAGCGACACGTTGTGGCCGCCGAATCCCGCGCTGTTGCTGACGCAGGCCCGGACTTCGCGCTTCCGCGGAACGTTAGGCGTGAAGTCCAGCGGCGGGCATTCGGGATCGGGCGTCGTGTAGTTGATCGTCGGCGGGACGACTTGGTCGCGGATCGCCAGCGTCGACGCGATCAGCTCGACGCCACCCGCCGCGCCGAGCATGTGGCCGGTGGCGGACTTCGTCGACGAGACGTTGAGGCGCGACGCGGCCGCGCCGAAGACCCGGGCGATCGCCTTCGCCTCGTTGACGTCGTTGAGCGGCGTCGAAGTCCCGTGGGCGTTGACGTAGTCGACGTCCTCGGGGCGGAGGCCGCCGTCTTCCATCGCCCGGCGCATCGCCCGCTGCAGCCCCTCGTGCTCATCGGGCTGGCCGGTGAGGTGGAAGGCGTCGCCGGTCGCGCCGTACCCGGCCATCTCGGCGTAGATCCGCGCGCCGCGCTTGAGGGCGTGCTGCAGCTCCTCGAGGATGACGATCGCCGCCCCCTCGCCCATGACGAAGCCGTCGCGGCTCGCGTCGAATGGACGCGACGCGGTCGCGGGCGAGTCGTTGCGGGTGGAGAGCGCGCCCATGTTCGCGAAGCCGCCGATCGCCATCGGCGTCACCGTCGCCTCGGCGCCCCCGGTGATGATCACGTCGGCATCGCCGTACTTGATGAGGCGGAACGCATCGCCGATCGCGTGCGCGCTGGTCGAGCAGGCGGAGACCGTGGCGTAGTTCGGTCCCTTCGCGCCGAAGCGCATCGACACCAGCCCGGCCGCGATGTCGGCGATGAACATCGGGATGAAGAAGGGCGAGATCTTCGACGGGCCGCGCTCCCGGTAGACGTCGTGCTGTTCCTCGAAGCTCGACAGCCCACCGATCCCGCTGCCGATGATCACCCCGACCCGGAAGGGATCGGCGTCGCCGCCGGCCTCGAGGCCGGCGTCGCGCATCGCCTGCACCGAGGCGGCGATCGCATACTGCGCATACGGGTCGGCGCGCTTCGCCTCCTTCCGCTCCATGAACTGGAGCGGATCAAAGCCCTTCAGCTCGCACGCGAACCTGACGGGGAACTTCGCCGGATCGAACTTGGTGATCGGCGCGCCCCCCGACCGCCCCTCGAGGAGGGACTGCCAGGTCGTCGCCACATCGTTCCCGACTGGCGAGACGACACCCAATCCGGTGACGACGACCCGTCGCGCCATTTATGCGCTCACCTTCTGGTTCAGATAGCCGATCGCATCGCCGACCGTGCGGAGCTTCTCGGCATCCTCGTCGGGGATGTCGATGTTGAACTCCTTCTCGAACTCCATCACGAGCTCGACGATGTCCAGGCTGTCAGCGCCGAGATCCTCGATGAAGCTCGCGTTGTCGGTGAGCTTCTCGCGCTCAACCCCGAGCTCCTTCTCGATGATGTCCCTGACCTTGTCCGCGTTCGCCATGTGCGCTCGTCCTCGTGTGATGTTTGAAAGAGGGTGAAGAGAAGAAAGGTAATCAGTCGTGGCGTCAAGCGTTACAGCCGCGAGCTACATGACCATGCCGCCGTCGACCACGAAGACCTGCCCCGTGATGTAGGCGGCATGCTCCGACGCGAGGAAGGCCACGGTGCCGGCGATGTCTTCCGGCTTGCCGAGCCGCTCGAGGGGGATCTGTGCGCTCATCGCGGTTCGCGCCTCGGGGGTCATCGCCGCCGTCATGTCGGTCTCGATGAACCCGGGAGCAACCGCATTGCAGAGGATGTTCCGCGAGCCCAGCTCCTTCGCGACTGACTTGGTCAGCCCGATGAGCCCAGCCTTGCTCGCCGCGTAATTGGCCTGCCCCTTGTTGCCGGTGATGCCGACGATGCTGGCGATGTTGATGATGCGTCCCCAGCGGCGCTTCATCATCCCCCGCGACGCGGCGCGGATCGAGGCGAAGGCGCCGCGCAGGTTGGCGTCGAGCACCGCGTCCCAGTCGGCGTCCTTGATCCGCATCAGGAGGTTGTCGCGCGTCAGGCCGGCGTTGTTGACGAGGATGTCGAGCGAACCGAAGCTCTTCTCCACTTCCTCGACCAGTGCGGCAACCGACGCGGTATCGGCGACGTCGCAGGAGAAGCCGCGCGCCTCCCCGCCGAGCTGCGACGCGGCCTCCTCGGCCCGGGCGCGCTCGCGGCCGACGACGGCGACGCGTGCGCCGGCGCCGGCGAGGGTGGTTGCGATGGCGCGGCCGATGCCGCGGGTGCTGCCGGTGACGAGGGCGACGCGTCCGGTCAGGTCGATCTGCATCAGGCCACCTTGGCGAGGAGCTGTTCCACTTCGGGCGCGGTGCCGCAGGTCATCGTCGCGACCGACGGCGCGATCCGCTTCATCAGCCCGGTAAGGACGTTGCCCGGGCCCATCTCGACGAACAGCGCGCCCGGGTACTGCGCGGCAAGATAGCCGACGACGTCGGTCCAGCGCACCGGCGAGGTGAGCTGGCGGAGGAGCAGCGACTGCGCCTCGCTCGCCTGCATCACCGGTGCGGCGGTCACGTTGGAGATGACGGGAAAGGCAGGGGCACGCATCCTCGCCGCGGCGAGCGCCTCGGCGAGCCCGGGCTGCGCGATCTCCATGAGCGGGGAGTGGAAGGCGCCGCTGACATTCAGCCTGACCGCGCGCTTCGCTCCCGCCTCTTTCGCCAGCTCCATCGCCCGCTCGACGCCGGCGACCTCACCGGAGACCACCACCTGCTCGGGCGAGTTGTAGTTCGCCGGGACGACGGTGCCTGCCTCGCGCGAGGCGCGCTCGCAGAGCGCGTCGATCGGCGTGCCGAGGGTGCCGAGGATCGCGGCCATCGCCCCCGGGCGCCTGACACCCGACTCGTACATCAGCTCACCGCGGCGACGTACCAGCGTCGCAGCGGCGACCGGGGTCAGCGCGCCGGCAGCGGCGTAGGCGGTGAACTCGCCGAGCGAGTGGCCGGCGGCGGCGCGGACGTGCGGGGCGACCCGATCGCGGACGGCGGCCCAGGCGGCGAGGCCGTGGGCGAGGAGCGCGGGCTGCGCGTTCTGGGTCAGCGTCAGCTCGTCGGCCGGGCCGTCGAAGCAGAGCGCGGAGAGCGGGATGCCTAACGCGCGGTCGACGCTGGCGAAGAGCTCGCGCGCGGCCGGCTGCGCGTCGACGAGGTCCTTCGCCATCCCCGGCTTCTGTGATCCCTGGCCGGGAAAGAGCAGAACGATGTCCATGGTGCGCGTGCTAGAGGCGGACGACCATCGAGGCCCAGGTGAAGCCGGCGCCGAACGCGACCATCAGGATCCTCGAGCCCTCGTGAACGCGTCCCGACTCGATCACCTCGTCGAGCGCGATCGGGATCGACGCCGAGGAGGTGTTTCCATACCGGTCGACGTTGACGTAGACCTTGTCCATCGGGATGCTGGCGTGCTTCGCCGTCGCCTCGATGATCCGGATGTTGGCCTGGTGCGGGATGAGCAGGTCGATGTCGGCGCCGGTCATCTTCGCGCCATCGAGGGCGCGGTCGCAGGCGTCGGCCATCGAGCGGACGGCGTGCTTGAAGACCTCGCGCCCGGACATCTTCACGTAGTGCGAGCGGTCGGCGAGCACCTCGGCCGAGAACGGGGTCGTCGCCCCGCCGTTAGGGCGGTAGAGGAGGTCGGCGAGGGTGCCGTCGCTGCGCATGTAGGCGGAGAGGATCCCCTGGCTCGCGTGCTTCCCCTGCGAGCGCTTGAGCACGACCGCGCCGGCGCCGTCGCCGAAGAGCACGCAGGTCGAGCGGTCGGTCCAGTCGGTGATCGCGCTCATCTTTTCGGCGGCGATCACGAGGAAGGTCTCGCCGACGCCGGAAGCCATCATCCCCTCGGCGACGGTCAACGCATAGAGCCACCCGGAGCAGGCGGCGGAGATGTCGAAGGCGGCGGCGCGCGAGGCGCCGAGCTCGGCCTGAATGTCGACCGCGGTGGCCGGGAGGAGGCGGTCCGGCGTCGCGGTGCTGACGACGATGACGTCGATCTGGCCGGCATCGACCCCGGCGCGCTGCATCGCCTGGCGCGCGGCCTCGCTGCCTAACGAGCAGGCCGTCTCCGACTTCGCGATGTGGCGCTCGTGGATGCCGGAGCGCTCGACGATCCACTCGTGCGAGGTCTCGATGCCGATCGCGGCGAAGTCATAGTTGGTCATGACGTGGGCGGGAATCCCCCGCCCCGTCCCCGCGATGCAGGCGACCGGACGCTTCACGCCTTCACCTCCTCGCTCTCGGCCAGGCGGCGGCCGATCGTCTCGTTCATCCCCGACTCGGCGGCCTGCACCGCGACGCGGATCGCGTTCTTGATCGCGCGCGCGTCGGAGCGCCCATGGGCGATGATGCTGACCCCCTTCACGCCGAGGAGCGGAGCGCCGCCATGCTCCGAATAGTCGAGCGAGCCGAAAGCGCGCTGGACCGTCGCCGCATCGAGATCGACGACTCCGCGGAGCATCTTGAGCAGCGTCGGCGTGACGGCCTCGTAGAACTTCACGAGCACGTTCCCGACGAAGCCGTCGCAGACGACGACGTCGATCGGTCCCCGGTCGCTCGCACCGCGCGGGATGTCGCGGCCCTCGACGTTTCCCTGGAAATTGAGACCGCTGGCAGCGAGCAGGCCATTCGTCTCCTTGACCACGGCGTTCCCCTTCTCCGCCTCTTCGCCGATGCTGAGGAGGCCGACGGACGGATTCTTCCGCCCGAGGACCGCTTCGGCATAGACCGCGCCGAGTCGCGCGAACTGCACCAACTCGGTGGAGGTGCAGTCGACGTTGGCTCCCGAGTCGATGACGACGATGGGCTGGCCGGCCGTGGGGAAGAGTGTGGCGATGGCCGGCCGCGTCATCCCCTGGTGCAGGCCGAGGATGAAGAAGGAGCCGGCCATCTGCGCGCCGGTGTTGCCGGCCGAGACGAAGCCGTCGGAGCGCCCATCCGTCTGCAGCCTGAGGCCGACGGCCATCGAGCTGTTGGGCTTCTTCCGGACGACTGTCGGCTTGTCGGCCATCTCGACGACGTCGGGCGCCTCGATGATCTCGAGGCGCGCGCGCTGCGCGCCTGCGGCGGCGAGGTCGCCGGCCAGCAGGCGCGTCAGGGTGGCTTCGATCACTTCGGTGCGGCCGACGAGCTGGATCTTGTGCGACCGGTCGAGCTCCAGCAGCGCCTGGAGCGCGCCGGCGATGGGGGCCTCGGGCGCGAGGTCACCCCCCATCGCGTCCAACGCGATCCGTGCCAACGTTACGCTTCCGCGGCTTCGATCCGCTGCTCGCCGGCGTAGAAGCCGCACTCCTCGCACACGTGGTGCGGGCGCTTCATCGCCGAGCAACGCGGGCACTTCTGGATCGCGATCGCCGGCGCCTTCTTGTGCGTGTTGCGGGCGCGCTTCTTTCGCTTCGAGGTACGTCTTTTCGGAACAGCCATTGGACTGGTGTCGTGTGAGGGTAATGCGAACTACTTCTGGTGACCGCTCTTCGCCCCGCGCAGCGCGTCCCACCGGCTGTCGGCGTGCGTCGCACAGTCGCAGCTGCTGACGTTACGATCCGCGCCGCAGGTCGGGCAGAGCCCCCTGCAGTCATCGGAGCACAGCGAGAACGCCGGCGCGAGGAGGAGCCACTGCTCCCGCAGCGCCGGCCGAAGATCCAGCTCCGCGGAGCGGTCCTCGATCTGATACATGTCGGGATCATCCACCGCGTCGGGGTCATCGGCCTCGGCGAAGATCAGGTGCATGTCCCCCTCGACCTTTTCCGCGACGTCGGTCAGACAGCGCCGACACTCCGCTTTCAGGTCGCCGGCGAGCTGCCCGTGAAAGTAGAACTTTCCCGGTCCAGCCTGCGACAGCCGTCCTGTGACGGTGATCGGGGCGGCGGGACGCGGATCTCCCTCCAGCCAGACCGGGTCATCCGGCGAGAGCTCGCCGGCTACCTGGACCGGTTGGTTCTCGAGCGAACGAAGGTCAAAGGACAGCATAGCCGATAAATTTACCCAGACAGAGCACGAGGGGCAAGTCACGACCGCGACGGAGTTTAGTCGTGGTCGTTCCCGGCCCCTCGAGCGGCGCGCTCGCCGGTTCGGCTACCGCGCCCGGATCAGCTCCGTCTCGCTGAAGAAGAAGCGCGCCTCGCGGAAAGCGTTCTCGTCCGAATCCGATGCGTGGATCGCGTTCCGCTCCTTGCTCTCGGCAAAGAGCTTCCGGATCGTGTTCGCCTCCGCCTCGGCGGGATCGGTCGCGCCGATCGTCTTCCGGAACGAGGCGACGGCGTCAGCCTTCTCGAGCACGACCGGCATGCACGGCCCCGAGGTCATGAACTTCGTCAGCGAGCCGAAGAACGGACGCTCCCTGTGTACCGCGTAGAACTCGCCCGCCTCGGCATCGCTGAGGTGAGTGACGCGCGCGGCGACGATCCTGAAGCCCGCGCTCTCGATGTGCGCGAGGATCTTCCCCGCCTTCCCGGAGCCGAATGCATCCGGCTTGACGATCGCCAACGTTCTGTTGCCTGCCATGGTCAGGATCCTATGAGTTTGCGGACGATGTCGCCGCGGGTGAGGAAGCCGACGAGCCTTCCGTCGCGCACCACCGGCACCCGGTCGACTTCCTTGTTCGCCATCAATGCCGCCACTTCGGCGAGCGGCTGCTCGGCGGAGACGCAGAGCACCTGGCGGTTCATGACGTCGCGGACGACCCGTCCCGAGGGGATGGGCGTCTTCGTCGAACCGGTATCCCCAAGATAGCTGGTGAGGAGGTGACGGAGCAGGTCGCGCTCGGTGAGGATGCCGATGACGCGCATCTCGGCATCGACCACGGGGAGCCCGCCTAACCGCCAGCGGACCATTTCCCGCGCCGCGTCCCTGGCGAGGACTTCTCCGGTGATCGAGCGCGGCCGCTCGGTCATGATGTCGCGGACGAGCAGCTGCTCGGGGAGCTCGGCGTCGCGAAACGCGCCGAGGGCGGCCAGCGAGCGGGCGTCGGGGGCGGCGAGGACGGCCTCGACCGTCTCCGGGCGCGAGAGGAGGCGGGCGAGCGCGCCGACGAGCTGCAGGTAGCGCCCCGCCATCCGCGGCGGCGCGGCGACGAGCAGCACGATCTGCGCGCACTGCCGGTCGCTGTCGCCGAGCTCCCGGCAGATCGGCGCGCGTGCGGTGCCGATCGCGACGGCCATCTCCTTCACCGCATCGGTGCGATAGTGGAGGAGGAAGGCGCGATCCCCCATCGCGACGATGTCCTCGGGCCGCTCGGCGGCGATCCGCTCGAGGAGGGCGTCGGGGTTCTGGACGGCACCGGCCGCGACGAGGCAGTCGAAGAGCACCCGCGCCGCGGCCGGCAGGCCGGCGACGCCGAGCGGGACGACCGCCCTCGACGCGATCACGTAGTCGGAGAGACGCACGCCGCCGTCAGGCCTAACGTCAGGCGGTGATCACTTCAGCCGCGCCCTGATCAGCTCGACGAAGTCGAGCGGGCGCCTGGCGACGCCGATCCCGGCGGCGGCGAACGCTTCGAGCTTCTCGGCGGCGGTGCCCGAGGAGCCGGAGATGATCGCGCCGGCGTGACCCATCCGGCGGCCCGGCGGTGCGGTCTGGCCGGCGATGAAGCCGACGACGGGCTTCTTCATGTGCTGCTTCACGTACGCCGCCGCCTCCTGCTCGTCGGTGCCCCCGATCTCCCCCATCATGCAGATCGCCCGGGTGTTCGGGTCCTTCTCGAACGCCTCGAGGCAGTCGATGAAGTTCGTCCCGTTGATCGGGTCCCCGCCGATGCCGACGCACGTCGACTGCCCGATGCCGGCCCGGGTGAGCTGGTACACGATCTCGTAGGTGAGCGTGCCGGAGCGGCTGACGACGCCGACCGAGCCCTTCTTGAAAATGTTGCCGGGCATGATCCCGATCTTGCACTCGTCCGGAGTCAGCACGCCCGGGCAGTTCGGCCCGATCAGCCGCGACTTGGAGCCCGACAGCGCCCGCTTCACCCGCACCATGTCGAGCACCGGAATCCCTTCGGTGATGCAGACGATCAGCGGCACCTCCGCCTCGATCGCTTCCAGGATCGAGTCCGCGGCGAAGGGCGGCGGCACATAGATCACGGAAGCATCGGCGCCCGTCTTCGTCACCGCCTCGTGCACCGTGTCGAACACGGGAAGGCCGATATGCGTGGTGCCGCCCTTGCCCGGCGTCACACCGCCGACGACCTTGGTGCCGTAGGCGATCGCCTGCTCGGAATGGAAAGTGCCCTGCGCGCCGGTGAACCCTTGGGTGATCACCT
This sequence comes from Gemmatimonadaceae bacterium, assembly GCA_035551575.1. GTDB lineage: Bacteria > Gemmatimonadota > Gemmatimonadetes > Gemmatimonadales > Gemmatimonadaceae > JABFXC01. Next base: position 118 of record DASZNJ010000233.1, on the reverse strand, counting down.
TGGTCTGGGCGTTGACGAGAATGGACATGCGGTCTCCGTGTAAGTTCAGTTCGGCCAGGGCCGGTCGGGGTCGAGGTCGTGCAACCGGGTCATGATCGTGTCCCAATCATAAGGACAG
>DASZNJ010000232.1:0-4662 GCA_035551575.1 Gemmatimonadaceae bacterium | reverse complement strand
GGATCCTGCTTCGTGCTGGCGGTGGATCCTGCTTCGTGCTGGCGGTGGATCCTGCTTCGTGCGGCATGCCTCATGTCCCTCCAGCATGTCCCAGTGGTCAGCGCAGCCTGCCGAGTTGTCTTCATGGCAGGGCGGTTCTGCCTCATGGCCGTCCGATGGCTCGCGGCGGAGTGAGCGTCGCGACGACCCCTGCATGGTCCGACGGCCAGAGCCCACTCGCCGTCCGCTCCGCCGCCGTCTCGCCGACGATGTCCGCGTGCACCCCGCCGACGATGCCCGCGTCAGGCGACGCGCCGAAGCCGTAGCGCGCGAGCACGAGGTCGATCCGCGTCCGCAGCTGCGGCTCCGTGAAGTAGCCATCGGGGAGCGACGACGTGTAGCCGGGATCCCGCGGGTGCGCCTCGCTCCACGCGTCGTCGAAGCCACCGCGTCCGGTGAGCAGCCCGTACGTCGCCGTCTGCGAGCCGTCGGCGGCGGAGTTGCAATCGCAGGTGAGGACGATTGGCTTCGTCTCGGTCGCGAGAATGCCGAGGAGCTCCGTCGCCTGGGCGACCTGGATCGCTGGCGAGCCGTCGGTCTCGAGGTGCGTGTCGGCGAAGCGGAAGGTGACGCCGCCGACCGTCGCCAGCGTCGACGCCCACCCGCGCAGCGCGGGGATCTTCGACCCGCCCGCGTTGAACACCAGCCGGTCGGTGTACACACCGCTCCGTGCATCGCTCGTCGGCACGTCGCAGCGGGCGAGGATCACGTCGCGATCGGTGTAGCGGATGTCGATGAACGTCGGCGCCGGTGACGTGACCGCCGGCAGCTCGACGTCGGTGAGCATGTTCGACGCGGCGACGTTGTAGCACTGCCCTCGCGCGGCGAGCGCGCCCTGCAGCGTCGTCAGGTAGTCGAGCGCGACGAGCGTCGCCGGATGCGTCCCACCGAACACCGCGTCCCCCGCGGGGTCGATGCGATAGAGCGGCACCTCCTGCAGCCCGATCAGCGCCGGCGAGGTGGCCGCGACCTCCTCGGCGATGCGCGCCGCGCGTTCGGGAAAGTTCATCATCTGGATGTGCTGCCACGCCTGCGTCACGCGGAGCGGGATTCCCCGCGGATCGCCCTCGACGACGGCGAAGATGTCCGCGCCGAGGTAGAGGTTGCGCGTCATCACCGTCAGCCCGCGCGCACCGGCATCGGGGAGCGCCGAGCCTGACGGTGCGCCGATGGCGGTTCCGGTGGCGAGCAGCGATGGGGCGGTGGGCGCTCCGGCGTCGGCACAGCCGATGACGGCGAGTGCGACGAATGACGTAGCGAGATGTCTGCGCATCATGCGGCTCCGGACGGGGGGAATGGGATCCACGCAATGAAGGGTCGCTCCCCTGAACCAACGCGCCCGGGGGAACTCCGCAAGAGGGCATTCGGGCGGTGCGTCATCGATCCCCCGCCGGCATCTTCCCCGTTCAACGACTCTGACCCCTTGAAACGCGCTCGTATGGCCGTCGGAACCGTCGCGCGGTAGTATTTCCGCCATGTGCGACGTGATCATGGGGAACCTGATGACCCTCGACGGATGCTTCGAGGGGAAGGAGCCGTGGGACCTCTCCTTTCACGAGGACGCCTGGAACGAGGAGCTCGAGGAGCTGGCGATCGAGCAGCTTGCCGCCGCCGATGCGCTCCTCTCCGGCCGCACGACATACGAGGGGATGGCAGCCCACTGGCCGACCGCGAACCTCATCATCTTCGGCAGCGCGAAGCTCTGCGCCTCGCTGATCCCGGCCGGGCTGATCGACATCTATCGGGTCTGCATCGTTCCCGGTCTCCTCGGCGAAGGCCGGCCGCTCTTCCCGGCGGCCGATCCGCGCGCGAAGACGACGCTTCGCCTGCTCGACAGCTGGACGACGGCGAAGGGGTGCATCGTCGCCAGCTGCGCTCCGCTCACCTCAACGCGTTAGGCCATGCCGTCCATCGGGAACGTGCCCTCTCTCGACCGCCGCGGCTTCCTCAAGACCGCTTCCGCCGCCGGCGCCGGGATGCTCGTCGCCTCGCGCGCGGCGCCCCTCCTCGCCTTCGGCGGCTCGCCTAACGAGAAGGTCGTCGTCGCGGTGGTCGGGCTCAACGGCCGCGGCGACGTCCATCTCCAGAACTTCGCGCTCGCGCCGAACGCCGAGGTCGCCTATGTCTGCGACGTCGACTCGCGCGTCCTCGCGAAGAGCATGGACACCGTCGGCAAGCTGCAGTCGCGCCGAGCGACGGCGATCGCCGACTTCCGCCGGGCGCTCGACGACAGGGATGTCGACGCGATCGCGATCGCGACCCCAGATCACTGGCACGCGCCGATGGCGCTGCTGGCGATGGCCGCGGGGAAGCACGTCTACCTCGAGAAGCCGTGCGGGCACAACCCGCGCGAGGGAGAGCTGCTCGTCGAGGCGCAGCGCCGTACGGCCAGGGTGGTCCAGATGGGGAACCAGCAGCGCTCGGCGCCGCGGTCGATCGAGGCGATAGCGATGATCCGCGACGGCGCGATCGGCCGGCCGTACATGGGACGCGCCTGGTACGCGAATACCCGCGGCACTATCGGCGTCGGCAAGACGGCGCCCGTCCCGCAGTGGCTCGACTACGAGCTCTGGCAGGGCCCGGCGCCGCGCACTCCGTACCGCGACAACGTCATCCACTACAACTGGCACTGGTTCGCGCGCTGGGGAACCGGCGAGATCTGCAACAACGGCACACATGAAATCGACGTCTGCCGCTGGGCGTTAGGCGCTGGGTTCCCGTTGAAGACCACCTCGAGCGGGGGACGTTACGCCTTCGAGGACGACTGGGAGTTCCCCGACACCCAGGACGTCACCTTCCAGTTCGAGGGAAACCGGGAGATCGTCTGGCACGGGCAGAGCTGCAACGGCTTCACCCCCGACGGGAAGGGGCGCGGCTCGACGATTCACGGGACGACCGGCACAGCCTTCATCGATCGCAACGGCTACGCCTTCTACGACATGAAGAACAAGGTCGTCAAGGAGTCGTGGGGCGACGAGACGGCAAACCCGCTCGACACGAAGGCGCCTGACCGGCTGACCGGCCTGCACATCGCCAACTTCCTCGACGCGATCCGCACCGGCACCGCCCTCCGCTCGCCGATCGCCGACGGGCACCAGAGCGTCCTCCTCTGCCACCTTGGCAACATCGCCCAACGGTTAGGCAGGCCGGTTCTCACCGATCCGGCGAACGGGCAGCCGGCCGGCGACGAGGACGCGCGGGCGCTGTGGAGCCGCGAGTACGCGCCTGGCTGGCAGCCGGCGGCATGAGCGATTCGCCGATCCCGCGCCGGGATTTTCTCGCCCTTGCCGCGTTGGGCGCCGCCGGATGCGCGGCGCGCGCGCTGCCTGACGTTTCGGCGGGGGGTGCCAGGGGTCAGGTGTCAGCGACGGCGGGAGCGGGGGTGCGTGCGGCGGCAGCTGCGACAGCGGGGGTGAAGCTCGGCGTCGCCAGCTACTCGCTGCGCAGCTTTCCGCGGGCGAAGGCGCTCGAGATGGTGAGGGCGCTGCGCACGCCATGGGTGAACCTCAAGTCCTTCCACCTGCCGTACGAGCTCTCTCCCGCCGAGCTGGCGGCGGCGCGGCGCGAGGTCGAGGACGCGGGGCTGCAGATCGTCGGCGGCGGGACGATCACCTTCGACAAGGATACCGACGCCGACGTCGCCCGCTACTTCGACTACGCGAAGGCCGCCGGGATGCCGCTCATCGTCGCGACGATGGATCCGCCGATCCTCCCCCGCGTCGAGCGCCACGCGAAGCGGTACGACATCAAGGTCGCCATCCACAACCACGGCCCCGAGGATCCGCACTACCCCTCGCCCTACGAGGCGCTCGAGGCGGTGAAGGAGATGGATCCTCGGATGGGACTCTGCATCGACATCGGCCACACCGCGCGAACCGGCACCGACGTCGTCAAGGCGATCGCCGACGCGGGCCCGCGGCTTCTCGACATGCACGCCAAGGATCTCCGCGACATGAAGGACAAGGAGAGCCAGTGCATCGTCGGCGAGGGCGCGATGCCGATCCCCGCGATCTTCCGCCAGCTGGTCGCGATGAAGTATGCCGGCTACGTCAATCTCGAGTACGAGATCGACGCCGACGATCCCCTCCCCGGCATGCAGCGCTCCTTCGCCTACATGCGCGGCGTCCTCGCCGCGATGTGAACTTTCAAGGGGTCACAGTCGTTGAACGGCGATGACGCCGGCAGAAAAACGGTCCCCCCCCACCCCAGGGGTCGGAGTCATTCCGGGTTCGTCATCGTTCCACCCCAACCGGTATCACTGGAGCGGCTGCACGGCGCGCACGCTGTCCGCTTCCCCCGGCTCGGCGAACTTCGCCGTGCATGGCGAGGCGTGCGGCGGCGCGACGACGTGGACGAATGGCATCCGGATGTTCGCGACCGGAAGCGCGGCCTCACAACCCGCGGGAGTACCGTCTCGTCACGGCGCTTCGCTTCCCTCCCGCCTGCACACGGGAACGCCCGCTGCCGCACCCGCCGGCACCCGGTCGCCGACGCTGATGGTGCACTCGAAGCCGCTCGGGTCGCGCTTCACCGTCGCCGTCCACCCGTCCGCGCCGGCGTCGATCGGCTCGACCAGCGCGACACCCTCCGACAGCGTGAAGCCGGGGAGGTCACCGAGCCGCG
>DASZNJ010000231.1:0-9552 GCA_035551575.1 Gemmatimonadaceae bacterium | reverse complement strand
CGAATACCCCGTTCTCATCCTCGAGAACCTCCTGCCATAATTGCCGGGCCTGAGCGGTGTCCTTTCCCGCCATGAAATTCCGCGCGGCCTCTGCGAGGTACCCTTCGCGATCGTTCTTGAACCGGGTTACCTCGGCCGCCTTCTTGTAATGCGCGGCTGCCTCCGCGTACTTCCCGAGCTGCGAATATCCGTCGGCGATGAGCGCCTCGGCACCCGCCTCGAATTCCTTCCGCGCGGCGCCCGACTTCTCCAGCGCGTCGATGCCCTTCTGGTACTCGCCCTTGTCGTAGTACGTCTGCGCCAGCAGCATCGCACCCTGCGAAGACCCCGCCGTGCCGCTCTGGGTCGCGATCAGCTTCTGGAGGTCCGTCTGGGCGAGCGGAACGTTTCCCTGAGCCAGCGACTGCTCGGCACGCATCAGCGCCTGTTCAGCCCGGAGCTCCTTGCCCGCCTGCGCACGCGTGTACAACCACCCGCCTACCGCCACCACCCCCACGACGCCGGCGGCGATCGCAACCAGGCGCGAATTCACGTGCAGCCACTCGAAAATCGATTCTGTCCGCTCGTCCAGGTCGCGGCTCGTAACCTTCTCGCTGCGTTCCGTCATCTCTCGTCTTGTTGGGTCGTGACTCCGGTGCGCCGGATGCGCGCCGATGCCCCTGGGGTGACTCGAACACCCGGCCAACGGTTTAGGAAACCGCTGCTCTATCCACCTGAGCTACAGGGGCCTGACAACGCCCCCGGGCTCTGATCTGGCCGCATGGGCGCGGGACGGAAACATAATGCCTCCCCGGTGCCAGCGCGACCCGAGGGGGCAGGAATCCACGCTGCGCCGCGCCGCGCTATTCCCAGCTCAATGAATAGCGGCAGACCGCACCGCCTTTCGCGCGGCACTCGTTTTCGACGACCCGCACCGAACGTGCGCCGCAGATCTCGAGCGCCCGGCGGTGCCAGCCCACGATCGTCAGGCAGTCGGGTGCGCTGAAGGCTTCGGCGTCGTGAGTCGTCAGCACCGCTGACTTGTCGCCCGTCTTCTCGTATTCGCGGCGCCCCTTCTCGTAATACATCGAGTAGATCGCGGGCGTGCGCGAGAGGAACGCGTGCGGGTCGCCCGCGGTGACGAACGCCTTGTGTACGCTGCCGAGGTTCTTCTCCGCCGACGCCGCCCCCAACCGCTCGAAGAACTCCGGTTTTCCACCGCCGAGCACCTTGACGATGGCCTCGTCGAGTCGGGTCCCGAGGTCGAGAGGATACCACTTCACGGTCACCACTGACCGGAGCGCCTTGCGATCATTTTCGGGGAGCGAGGCGAGCACGTTCTCCACTCCGTCCTTTCCCGAGTGCTCCTCGACGAACGCGAGGCGCGACTTGACGACACTTCCCTTGATCTGCTGCATTCGATGAGGTGATCAGCGAGGTTGGCGCGTGCGGGCGACGGATGGCCGCATCATGGGCCATCAGTACTCCAGGATCGTCTCCACACGCGTGGTGCCGAGGCGGGCGCGCCCGCCCAGAAAGCCGAGTGCCATCAGGAAGGAAAACCCGTGCAGCACCGCGCCGGCGCGCCGGACGAGCGTCCCGACAGCCTGCGCGGTGCCTCCGGTCGCAAGCACGTCATCGACGACGATGACTATAGCCCCGGCGGGTAACGCGTCGGCATGGATCTCGAGGACGTCCGTGCCGTATTCCAGCGCGTACTCCTCGGTCAGCGTTTTCCACGGCAGCTTCCCGCGCTTCCGCACCGGAACGAGCCCGGCGCCGAGGTGCTGGGCAACTGGCGCTCCGAGGATGAATCCCCTGCTCTCGATGGCGATGACGTGCGTTACGCCGCGTTGCTGGAAAGGGCGCGCCATCGCCCTCGTGGTCTCGCTGAACAGCGCCGCGTCGGCAAGCACGGGAGTGATGTCCTTGAACAGGATCCCGGGCTTTGGAAAATCGGGGACCTCCCGGATCGTGGTGCGCAGGCGCGTCTCGAGTGAAGCGGTCACGTTCAGCGCTCGATGGCGAAGGGCGACGGCAGCGTATCGATTCCTGCCGCGGTGGGAAGGCGATGCACGACCTCGACGCGAGCACCCGGCGGCCCGGTGCCGATCGTCCGGGCGAATGTCTCGAGCGCCGACGGCGACCCTTCGGCGACCAGCTCGACCTCGCCCGACGGGAGGTTCCGCACCCATCCGGCAAGCCCGAGCCGACGCGCCTCTTCCCGGACGAACCAGCGAAACCCGACCCCCTGCACGCGGCCGGAAATTCTCGCGTGAAGGCGGTCGGTGTCGTTCATCGCGCCCGCTGGCGCAGCAGCGCCGCGAGGACGCTGGCCAGCGCTGCCGCCTCACCCGCTCCCGGATCGACCGTGCCGACGTCGATCTCCCCAGCGCGGACGCGCGCCGCGACCGACTCGAGGACGCCGGCGACATCGAAGTCGATCCGGTGCATCTTCCCGGAAAGTCGCGGGAGCAGAGGCTGGGCGTCCGGCGTGTGCTCGGCCCCGCTTCCATCGAAGAATGGCAGCCCGGAGAGCGCCTGCGCAGCCTCTGCGGGCTCGGCGTCGTCCCCCGGCGCAATCGCATTGGGGACGATCGGAAGCGGCACGCCCGGGGTCGGCCGTCGATCGGCGGTGCCAGGGTCAGCGAACAGCCACGGCATCGCTTCCGTCGCGGCGACCGCTTCCGAGCGCGCAGCGTCCACGCTGGCCCGCTGCACGGGGGTGCCTGACGCTTCCGGCTCCGGCGCAGCAGGGACGCTCTGGGCGGAGACGCCTGGCTCCGGCGAGAGCTGCGCGATGTCGATCGGGTCCGGTTGCGGCGCGGCGTGCTTCGAGGGGGTGCGCGTCCCGATGAACAGCGAGCCGCGGCGGCTCTCGGGCGGCGTCAGCGGATTGAGAGGCGGACGCGCCACGGTCGGCGCCCCCCGGAATGGCGGGAGCGGCGGCGTGAACGGTCTGGCCCGGGGTGCGCTGTCTTTCTCGTCTGCCATTTGATCCGCGGAGCGTGGTTCAGTAACGACGAACAGACTCCCAAATGGTTACGGCAACGACGTTTAGTATCCCTGCCAGCCGTGCTGGCCGAGGAGCGGGACGAAGCGCACCGGCAGCATGTCTTCGCGGACGATGTTCCCCTGCTTGCGGGTGAGCACCACCAGCGTCTGCACGTCCTGCCCGCCGAGGGGGATCAGCATGCGTCCTCCCTCGGCCAGCTGGTCAACCAGTGGCTGCGGAATGGTCGGTGAGCCCGCACTGACAAGGATCGCGTCGTACGGCGCGTACTCTCGCCATCCGAGGGTCCCGTCGCCGGTCAGGAGCGACACGTTGCGAACGCCGGCGCGGGCGATGTTCTCGCGCGCGCTCTGCATGAGGGGCGCGATGCGCTCGATCGAGAATACCTGTGCGGCGAGATGCGCCAGAAGCACGGTCTGATAACCAGATCCAGTTCCCACTTCGAGCACTTTCTCACGGCCGGCAAGACCGAGGATCTCGAGATAGCGGGCGTGAATCGACGGCTGCGAGATCGTCTGCCCGTTGCCGATGGGAAGCGCCGCGTCCTCGTACGCGCGGTGGCGGACGCCGGTCGGGACGAAGAGATGGCGGGGGGTCTGCTCGAAGGCGCGCAGCACCGAGAGGTCGGAAATTCCCTTCTCGCGCAACGCCTCGACCAGCCGGCGGCGCGAGCCGCGCATCTCGCCGTCTAGAGGTCCCGCCACCACGATTCCGCCGCTTCGAGCATGTGAAAGTGAGTGAGGTCGAGGTGAAGCGGCGTGACCGACACGTAGCCGTCCCGCACCGCCTGGAAGTCGGAGTCCTCAGGACCGGTCCAGCTGATCGAGCCTCCGCCGATCCAGAAGATCTTGCGCCCCCACGGATCTTCCATCGGCTTCAGCGAGTTCGAGTAGACGCGCCGCCCGAGGCGGGTGAGCTTCACCCCCTTCACCTCGCCTGCCGGGACGGGAGGAAGGTTGATGTTGAGCAGGGTGTCCTTCGGGAAGTTCGGGAGCGACGTGATGTGGCGGAGAAGCGGGGTCAGGACCTTCACCTGCTCCTTGAGGTGCGTCAGGTCGGCGCGAAGGTCGCCTCCCGCGAACGAAAACGCCAGCGATGGGATTCCCAGGGCCAGCCCTTCCATCGCTGCGGCGACCGTGCCCGAATAGAGCACGTCCTCGCCCATGTTCTGCCCGTGATTGATCCCGCTCAGCACGAAGTCGGGACGCTCGGGCATCAATGCTTCGACCGCGAGCATCACGCAATCGGTCGGCGTCCCGTCCACCTGGAAGCGGCGCTCACCGCGCGACACCGGCCGCAGCGGATGGTGAAGGCTGAGGGAGTGGCTGGTCGCGCTCTGCTCCCGATCCGGCGCGACGACGGTGATCTCGCCTAACGGCGCAGCGGCCTCGGCGAGACACTCGAGCCCGTGCGCGAGGATGCCATCGTCGTTGGTGAGGAGGAGCCGCATCAGGACGCCGGGCGAAGCCGGTGCCGGACGATCGTCGCGACCACGCGCGCCGCGTCGCGACACTCGCGAAAGTGGCTGCGCCCCCCCTCCTCGGAGGGGACGTAGATGGTCGGGATCGGCACGGCGCTGATCCGGAACCCGCTCCGCGCCGCCCGGATGATGAAGTCGGTCTCGAACTCGTAGCGGTCGCCGACCGCGTTCACCACGTCGAGCACCTCGCGGCGAATCGCCCGGTAGCCGCACTGCGTGTCGGGGAGCGGGCGGCCGGCCACCACGCTGATCGCGGCACTCGAGACGGCGTTCGAGATTCGCCTGCGCAGGGGCATCGCGCTCCCCGGCCGCGTGCGCGTCCCGACGGCGATGTCGGCGTCATCGAGCGCGGCGACTAGGGTCGGCGCGCAGCGCGGATCATGCTGCCCGTCCGCGTCGATCGTGACCACGCGGGCGGCGCCGAGGATGGCGGCGTGTCCGAATCCGGCGCGGAGGGCGGCGCCCTTCCCCCTGTTGGTCGCGAAAGACTCGCTGACGTCGCAGTGGACGCGCAGGATGGTCCCGGTGGCATCGGTCGAGCCGTCGTCGATGCCGACGATCGGCGCGCCGGGAAGAGACGCGCGAAGGCCGTCGATGACCCGGGGAAGCGTCGTCGCGGCGTCGAGCGCCGGGATGATGCAGACGACTTCGGTCATTGCCCGGACGCGGGTCGTGTCCCGTCGAGCACGCCGAGGATCTCCCCGAGGTCCGACTCGAGCGACTGCAAGGCCTCGACGTCGAGGGCGGCGCGGGCGGCCGGCTTCAGCTCCCCGCCGCGGCGGTGCTCGTCGATCTTCTGGCGGGCACCGTCGATCGTGTACTTCTCGGTATACAGAAGGTGCTTCACGAGCATGATCAGCTCGATCTCCTTCCGCTGGTACACCCGGTTCCCCGAGCGGTTCTTCGCCGGGTTGAGGAAGCGGAACTGGCTCTCCCAGTACCGGAGCACGTGCGGCTTGAGATCGGTGAGCGAGCAGACCTCGCCGATCGAGAAGAACTCCTGCACGGGTTCGGGTGGGGTCATGAATCCTGTTCCGGACGCAGCTCGCGCCCCATGAGGTCCTCGATCGAGCGGCGGGCGGGATATCCCTCGAAGAGCGTGCGGTGCACGGCCTCGATGATCGGCATCTCGACTCCCTCGCGCCGCGCCAGCTCGAGCGCGCTCGCCGCGCTGACGGCACCCTCGGCCACCGTCTCGCGGCCGGCGAGCGCCTGCTCCAGCGTCTTCCCCCTCCCGATCTCGAGGCCGAGGGAGCGGTTCCGGCTGAGCGAGCCCGTGCAGGTCAGGACGAGGTCGCCCATCCCGGCGAGCCCGGCGAAGGTCCGCTCCCGCGCGCCTAACGCGACGCCGAGGCGCGACATTTCGGCGAGCCCGCGGGTGATGAGCGCGGCGCGCGAGTTGAAGCCGAGCCCGAGCCCCTCGGCAATCCCGGTCGCGACGGCCATCACGTTCTTCAGCGATCCGCCGAGCTCGACCCCGGCGACGTCGTCGCTGGTGTACACGCGGAACACCCCGTTGCTGAACAGCTCCTGCGCCAGGCTCGCAGCGGCAGGATCCGCCGATGCGGCGACCACCGCGGTGGGCTGCCTGACGGCAACTTCGGCGGCGAAGCTCGGGCCCGAGAAGGCGACGACCGAATGACCGGGCAGCTCGTCGGCGACGACGTCGGTCATCAGCGACAGCGATCCCTTCTCGATCCCCTTGCTGGCGACGACGATGGTCGCGCCGGGGGCGATGCACTCGCGGCCCGAATGAACGACCGCGCGCAGCGCGTGCGACGGCGGGACGTACACGATGAAGGACGACCCGGTAAGCGCCTCGCGCATGTCCGCGGTCGCCCGGAGCCTGGGGTCGAGGGAAAAGCCGGCGAGGAAGCGCTCATTCACGTGCCGCGCGTTGACCGACTCGACGACGTCGGGCTCCCGCGCCCAGAGCAGGGTGTCGTGGCCGTTCGCGGTGAGGAGGTTCGCCAGCGCCGTCCCCCAGGCGCCGGCTCCGATGACGGCGCAGCGCGTCACGCGCTGGCCTTCCTGCCGAAGCGGTGTTCCTCCCCGCGACGGAGCCGGCCGATGTTCGCGCGGTGGCTCCAGAACACGAACAGCGCGATCGCGACCGCGACCGGAAAGATCGTCGCGCGAATCCCGAGGAGGATGGCGATGGCGATCGGCAGCGCGACCGCGGCGAGCAGCGACCCGAGCGACACGTAGCCGGTGGCGGCGACGACCGCCGTCCACGTCGCGACGGCAACCAGCGTGGGCAGCGGCGCGAGGGCGAGGAAGACGCCGGTCGCGGTGGCAACCCCCTTCCCTCCCCCTCGCCAGAGGAGGAACAGCGGCTTCGCGTGTCCCGCGATCGCCGCGACGCCGGCGGCGATCGCCCACCAGCTCAGGTGGTCGCCGGCCCCGAATCGCAGCACGAGCAGCACGGGAGCTGCCCCTTTCAGCACGTCGAGGAGGAAGACGACGACGGCGACCTTCCAGCCTAACGTTCGATAGACGTTGGTCGCGCCGAGGTTGCCCGAGCCGTGCTCCCGCAGGTCGATGCCGCGGGTGATGCGGCCCGCCAGGTAGGCGAAGGGGATGGAGCCAAGGATGTAGCCGAAGACCACGCCGATGGCTGGGTGCATCTAGGCCGCCGCCTTGCGTCGAAGGACGATGAGCAGCGGGCTGCCGGTGAACCCCCACAGCTCGCGGAAACCGTTATGGAGGAAGCGAAGATAATGCTCGGCCACGAGGTCGGGCGCATTGCCGAAGACGGCGATCGTCGGCGGGGCAACCGAGACCTGCGTCGCGTAGTTGAGCTTGACTTCGCGGCCGGCCGCCTGCGGGGGCTGGCGACGGGCGAGGAGCCCGTGCAGTCCTTCGTTCACCTCGGAGGTCGGGATGCGCTTCTTCCGCTCGGCCTCGACCTCGAGGATGACGTCGAGGGTCTTGTTGACCCGCTGGCCGGTGAGCGCCGAGGTGAAGATCCAGGGCACGAACTTCAGGAACGGCGCCTTCTCGCCCGCGTCGCGCTCCAGGTGCGCGGCCGACTTGTCTCCCTTCTCTTCCTTGATGTCCCACTTGTTGACGACCATGATCAGCCCGCGACCGGCATCCCAGGCCATGTGCGCGATCTTGAGGTCCTGGTTGTGCAGTCCCTCGGTCGCGTCGATGAGGAGGACACAGATGTCGGCGCGCTCGATCGCCCGGCGCGTCCGAAGCCCGGAATAGAACTCGATCCCGTCCTCGACGCGCGCCTGGCGGCGGAGGCCGGCGGTGTCGATGAAGACGAGGTCGCGGCCGTGATACTTCATCGGCGTGTCGATCGCGTCGCGGGTGGTCCCGGCGACATCCGACACGACGAGGCGCTGTTCGCCGAGGAGCTTGTTCACGAACGACGACTTGCCGACGTTGGGCCGGCCGATCACCGCGATGTGCAGCTGCTCGTCGGCCGGGGATGCGACCTCGGGGATCTTGTCGGCGATGACGTCGAGGAGGTCGCCCGATCCCTTGCCGTTGGTGGCCGACACGGGGACCGGATCGCCGAGCCCGAGGTTGTAGAACTCGTAGAAGTCGGTCGAATTCGGGTCGTCCACCTTGTTGGCGACGACGATCCACGGCTTCTGCGACTCGCGCAGCAGCTCGACGATCTTCGCGTCGCTGGGGTGAACGCCGACCTTCGCGTCGACGACGAGGAGGAGGAGGTCCGCTTCGGAGATCGCTTCGTCGACCTGGCGGCGGATCTCGAGGTCCATCGGCAGCCGCGAGCTGTCCGCGATGCCGCCGGTGTCGACGAGCCAGAAGTCGCGGCCGTTCCACTGCGCGCGCGCGAAGTGGCGGTCACGCGTGGTGCCGGCTTCCTCGGAGACGATCGCCTGGTCGCTGTCGATCAGCCGGTTGAAGAGCGCGGACTTGCCAACGTTAGGCCGCCCGATGAGGGCGACGACGGGAACGTTCACGCGGCTACCCGCTCCCCTTCCGGGGCGAGGGCGTCGATGAAGTCGTACGACGGATAGACGGGCATCGGCAGGGATTCTCTGACGGCGACGAACCGTTCGTCGTCGAGGAAGACGCCGGCGTCGTTGATCGTCTCGGCGGGGATGAGTGCGAAGTCGAGATCGGTGCGATCGGCGAGCGCGCGGCGAATGTCCGCGCCGACGAGGAGGCCGGCGGTCGTGACGGTCGGACCGAACAGGCTGTTCACCGTCGGAATGAGCTCGAAGTGCGCACCCGTCTGGCGGGTGAGCTGCTCGAGGAACCCGGCCATGAGGGGCGCCATCGCGCTGCCCGTCACGACCCCGATCCGCCGGCCGTCGAGCCGCGGCAGCTCGTCGATGTGGTTGGCGACACGGGCGCGCAGCGCGGCGATCGCCCCGACCCCATTCTCGATCTGCGGGAACTCGCCATAGTGCCCGGCGTCGGGAAGCTCGCGGCCGGCAAGGAGGTAGAGCTCGTCGGAACCGTACACCCACCGCTCGCCGCGCTCCGCGAGGGCGCGCGCTTCCCAGCCCTCGACCGCGGCGAGGATCTTCCCCGCATTCTCCCCGTCCATCGGCTTGCCGGTGTAGAGGTGCGAGAACTGGGTCACGCCGACCGGCACGAGCGCGACCGAGAGCACCGCGTCGCCGAAGTTCCAGAGATCGGTGAGCGACTGCTCGAGCACGTCGCCGTCGTTCAGTCCGGGAACGACGACCATCTGCGAGTGGAACTGGATCCCGCCCTCGGCCAGCCGCGTCAGCTGCTCGAGGATGTTCGGGACCCGCGGATTGTTGAGGAGCTTCTTCCGCGCCTCCCACGGCGTCGCGTGGACCGAAACGTAGAGCGGTGACAGGCGATACTCGAGAATGCGCTGGATGTCGCGCTCCTTCACGTTGGACAGCGTCGCGAAGTTGCCGTAGGCGAAGGACAGGCGGTAGTCGTCGTCGCGCACGTAGAGTGGCTTGCGGAGCCCCTTCGGCAAGCCCTCGATGAAGCAGAACTCGCAGCGGTTGGCGCATCGCCGGACCGTCGGGGGCTCGAGCTCGAGCCCCATCGGCTCGCCCTCGGGACGCTCGACGTCATACTCGACCAGCGATCCATCGGGGAGGCGGGCGGCGAC
>DASZNJ010000230.1:0-7957 GCA_035551575.1 Gemmatimonadaceae bacterium | reverse complement strand
CGGCGGCTCGTCAGGCGGCGGCTCGTCGAGCGGCGGCTCTGCCGGCGGCGGTACTTCGCCGGGCGGGAAGTCGAGCCGGAAGGAATGAGCGCTGCCGATCGGATCCGCGGCGAGCTCACGCGCGCCGCGCGCGCCCTCGGTGCGCCCACCGACGTCGAGCCGGTCCTCGAGCGCCCGCGCGACCCGCAGTTCGGCGAGTGGGCCACCAACCTCGCCATGACGCTCGCCCGCCCGCTCAGGAAGTCGCCGCGCGACGTCGCCAACTCCCTCATCGCCGCGATGGATCTCCGCGCCGCCGGGGTCGCGGCCGCCGAGATCGCCGGGCCGGGGTTCATCAACTTCCGCATCGCCGCCGCCGACCTCGCCGCCGGGCTGCCGGCAATAGTAGCGGAAGGTACTAATTTCGCCCGCCGGGCGACGGGAGAGGGGCGCCCGGTCAACGTCGAATTCGTCTCCGCCAACCCGACCGGCCCGCTCCACGTCGGCCACGGGCGCCAGGCCGCGCTCGGCGACGCGATCGCTGCCCTCCTCGAGTGGACGGGGTGGAACGTCTCGCGCGAGTTCTACTACAACGACGGCGGCGTCCAGATCGCCAACCTCGCCCTCAGCGTCCAGGCCCGCGTCGCGCAGGGCGCCGGGCGCGACGTCGCGATCCCCGAGGGCGGCTACCACGGCGAGTACATCCGCGAGATCGCGGCCCGCTACGTCGCCGCGCACCCGGACGACGCGAGCGGCGCCGACCTCGACGCGATCCGCCGCTTCGCCGTGCGGGCGCTCCGCCACGAGCAGGACCTCGACCTCCAGGCCTTCGGCGTCAGCTTCGACACCTACTTCCTCGAGAGCTCGCTCTATTCCGACGGCAAGGTCGAGAAGACGGTCGCAGCGCTCGGGGCGGCCGGCGCGACCTACGAGAAGGACGGCGCGCTCTGGCTCCGCACGACGAAGTTCGGCGACGACAAGGACCGCGTCATGCGCAAGCGCGACGGGACCTACACCTACTTCCTCCCCGACGTCGCCTACCACGTCACCAAGTGGGAGCGCGGCTTCCGCCGGGCGATCAACGTCCAGGGTGCCGACCACCACAGCACGGTGACCCGCGTCCGCGCCGGGCTCCAGGCGTTGGGCATCGGCATCCCGGAGGGCTACCCGGAGTACGTCCTCCACCAGATGGTGACGGTGGTGCGCGGCGGCGAGGAGGTGAAGATCTCCAAGCGCGCCGGCAGCTACGTCACGGTCCGCGACCTGATCGACGAGGTCGGGCGCGACGCGGTGCGCTACTTCTTCCTGATGCGGAAGGGGGATTCGCAGCTCGTCTTCGACGTCGACCTCGCCCGCTCGCAGAGCGAGGAGAATCCGGTCTACTACATCCAGATGGCGCACGCGCGGCTCGCCGGGATCTTCCGCGTCGGCGAGCTCGATCCATCGTCGGTCACCGGTGAGGGCGTCGACTTCGCGATCCTCTCCCTCCCCGAGGAGCAGGAGCTGGTCAAGGCGCTGCTCGACTTCCCCGCGCTGGTCGCCGGCGCGGCCGAGGCCCTCGAACCCCACCGCGTCGCGTCCTACCTGCTCGAGACCGCGCGCAAGATCCATCTCTGGTACCACAAGGCGCACGTCCTCAACGAGCCGGAAGAGATCACGAAGGCGAGGCTGCTCCTCGCCCGCGCGTCGATGATCGTGTTGAAGAACGGCCTTTCGATTCTCGGCATCACCGCGCCGGACCGGATGTAGCGTGCCGTCAGGCACGCTCGCCTCTTTCCTCTTTCCCCCACGGCAGTGACGATTCCCGTCAGCAACGCAGGACTCCTCGTCGTCGGCTCGGTGGCGCTCGACTCCGTCGAGACCCCCTTCGGCAAGGCCGAGAACGTGCTCGGCGGCTCGGGGACCTTCTTCTCGGCCGCGGCGAGCCTGCTCGCGCCGGTGCAGCTGGTCGGCGTCGTCGGCAACGACTACCCGATGGACCAGCTCTCCGCGCTCGAGAAGCGCGGCGTCGACCTCGCGGGGCTGGAGCAGGCGGACGGCAGCTCGTTCCGCTGGCGCGGGCGCTACCGGCACGACCTGAACAGCGCCGAGACGATCGAGACGCACCTCGGCGTGTTCTCGCACTTCAGCCCGAAGATCCCGGCGCAGTTCAAGAGCGCGCCGTTCGTGTTCCTCGCGAACATCGACCCCCGGCTGCAGCTCGACGTCCTCCGCCAGGTGGACAAGCCGAAGCTCGTCGCGTGCGATACCATGAACTTCTGGATCGAGAGCCGGCGCGCCGATCTCGTCGAGCTGCTCGGGCACGTCGACCTGATCACCCTCAACGACGGCGAGGCGCGGCAGCTGACCGAGGAGGCGAACCTCGTCCGCGCGGCGAAGTGGATCCTGAAGCGCGGCCCGCGGCACGTGATCATCAAGAAGGGCGAGCATGGCGCCTTCATGTTCACGAACGAGTCGGTGTTCTTCGCGCCGGCCTATCCCCTCGAGTCGGTGTTCGACCCGACCGGTGCCGGCGACTCCTTCGCCGGGGGCTTCATGGGCTACCTCGCGCGGAGCGGCGACATCGGTGACGCCAACCTCCGCCGGGCGATGATCTACGGCGCCGCGTTAGGCAGCTTCGCCGTCGAGAAGTTCAGCATCCAGCGGCTGCTCGACGTCACGCCGGCCGACATCGTGAAGCGGGTGGCCGAGTTCCGGCAGCTGGTCGCATTCGAGACGGAGATCTGACGTGAGCGGTTCCGGATCGCAGCCCGGGCCGAAGCCGGGCGCGATGACGTACGGCGGCGCCGGGGTCAGCATCGATGCGGCCGACGAGGCGAAGGGGCGGATCAAGGCGCTCGTCGAGAGCACCTTCACCGCCGGCGCGCGCGGCGCGTTCGGCGGCTTCGGGGGGATGTTCCGGGTCCCGGAAGGAGTGAAGGCGCCCCTGCTCGTCGCCAGCGCCGACGGCGTCGGGACGAAGATCAAGGTCGCGATCGAGGCGAACCGGCACGACACGATCGGCCACGACCTCGTCAACCACTGCACCAACGACATCCTCGTGCAGGGGGCGCTGCCCCTCTTCTTCCTCGACTACGTCGCCTTCGGGAAGCTCGAGCCGGCGGTGGTGGAGGGAGTCGTCGCCGGCGTCGCCGCCGGCTGCCGCGAGAACGGCTGCGCGCTGATCGGGGGGGAGACCGCCGAGATGCCCGGCGTCTACACGCCCCCCGACTACGACCTCGCCGGCTTCATCGTCGGAATGGTCGAGGAGGCGCGCGTGCTCGGCGCCGAGCGCGTGACGGAAGGCGACGTCCTGATCGGCCTCGCGAGCTCGGGGCTGCACACCAACGGCTACTCGCTCGCGCGGCGCATCGTCGCCGACCGGATGCGGTTAGGCACGGATGATCGGTGGCCGGGCGGCGACTCGAGCGTCGCCGACGTGCTGCTCGCCGTGCATCGCTCCTACGTGCCGGCGCTCCGTCCGGTGCTGGATCACATTCACGCGATGGCGCACATCACAGGCGGTGGATTGCCGGGGAACCTTAATCGTGCGTTGCCGGGTAGCATGGATGCCGCGGTGGACACGCGAAGCTGGTCGATTCCGGACGTGTTCCTCGAGTTGGAGCGCGCCGGGGGCGTCGAGCGGGGAGAAATGTTTCGCGCGTTCAACATGGGCGTCGGTATGGTGGTGATTGCCGACCCCTCGTCGGCCGACCGCGTGTGCGCGTCGGCGACGGCGGCAGGCGTCGCTGCCTGGCCGATGGGACGAGTCGTCGCTGGTGCCGGGCGGGTCATTCTCAACTAACTCGGAGCACAGCGAATGAAGCGCAATCTTGGTCTCATTGCCGGCGCGCTGGTGGTGAGCGCGGTCTCGGTGCAGGCGCAGAACGCGGCGAGCGATCCGCAGTGCGCGAGCAGCCTGCCGTCGCCGGCCGGCCCGGCGCAGCAGAATGCCTGCAACACGGCCATCGACCTGTTCCGGTACATGGCCCCGCAGCTCGGCCAGTCGATCGCCGGCGGGAACGCGACGCTCGGCCAGGGCGGCTCGCTCGGCGGCCCCGGGCACTTCGCCGTGACGGTGCGCGGCAACGCGGTCATGGGATCGCTGCCGCAGGTGGACAAGTACGATCCGACGAGCAGCTCGCGGACGCTCGACACGAAGAACCAGGTCCTCGGCCTCCCGGCCGTCGATGCGGCGATCGGCGTGTTCGGCGGGCTGCCCCTCGGCGTGACAAAGGTCGGCGGCCTCGACCTGCTCCTCAACGGCTCGTACATCCCGGCCTACAGCGGGAGCGGCGTCAGCGTCAAGGTGCCTAACGGCTCGTTGAAGATCGGCTATGGCGCGCGCATCGGGCTCCTCCAGGAAGGGCTGCTGACGCCGGGCGTCGGCTTCAGCTACATGAAGCGCGACCTGCCGACCGTGGACCTCTCGGCGAAGACCGGGGCCTATGGCGGCCAGTTCGACGTGACCGGGCTCGAGGTCAAGACCACCAGCTGGCGCGCGACCGCGAGCAAGTCGCTGCTCACGATCGGCCTGGCGCTCGGTGCCGGCCAGGACACGTACGATTCGAAGGCCGCGATCCGCGCCTCGACGACGGCGCTGCCCACCGGTGCGTCGGCGAGCGTGAGCCAGTCGGTGACGCGCACCAACTACTTCGCCGACCTGTCGCTGAACATGATGGTCGCGAAGCTCGTCGCCGAAGTCGGGATGGTGCAGGGCGGGAAGATCGACACGTACAACACCTTCAACGGCAAGGCGGCGGATGCGTCGCGGATGTACGGGTCGGTCGGGCTCCGCATCGGCTTCTGACCTCATTCGCGCCGGTGACAGACCGGCGGTAGTTTCCGGGGCGGCGTCGTCCAGCTGGCGGTTCGCCAGCCGGGCGGCGCCGCTTCGCAATGCTGCGCACGACCACGCCGATGATCCCCGCGTGACCCACACCAACGACGACGACGCGCGGTACATGCGCCGCGCCCTCGAGCTCGCGGCCCGCGGCTGGGGGCAGACCGCGCCGAACCCGATGGTCGGCGCCGTGGTCGCGCGCGCCGGCGCGATCGTCGGCGAGGGGTTCCACGCGCGCTACGGTGCCGAGCACGCCGAGCCGGTCGCACTCGCCGCAGCGGGGGATCGGGCGCGCGGTGCGACGCTGTACGTCACCCTCGAACCGTGCACGCACGAGGGAAAGCGACCCGCCTGCGCGCCCCTCGTCATCGGATCGGGAGTCGCGCGGGTGGTGGTCGCCGCGCTCGATCCGAACCCGATCGCCGGTGGCGGCGTGCAGCTGCTGCGCGACGCCGGCATCGAGGTGACGGCGGGCGTCGAGGAGGACGACGCGCGCGAGCTCAACGCGCCTTTCATGCACCGCTTCAGCGGCGACCGCCCGTGGACGACGCTGAAGCTCGCGCTGTCGCGCGAGGGCGCGATTGCGAGCGCCGAACGCACGCCCCGCTGGCTCACCGGTGAGGATGCGCGCCGCGAGGTGCACCGCCAGCGCGCTGGCGCGGACGCGATCGCGGTCGGGATCGGGACGGTGCTCGCCGACGACCCGCTGCTGACCGTTCGCGGGGTCGAGCCGCCGCGCGTGCCGCCGATGCGGGTGGTGTTCGATCGCGCGGCGCGGCTGCCGGTGGGATCGCGCCTCGTCCGAACGATCGGCGAGGCGCCGGTAACGGTGGTCGCGGACGGGTCGGCTCCGGACCGCGAACGTGCACTGGAGCGTGCGGGAGTGAAGGTGATCCGGGCCGGGGGGACCGTGGACGCTCTGCGCGCGTTGAAGCGCATGGGGGTCGATTCGGTCTATGTCGAGGGCGGGGCGGGGGTCGTCGGGGAATTCCTCGACACCGGATCGGTGGACCGATTGATTATCTTCCAGTCTCCGGTCGTGCTCGGCGCCGGGGCGCTGGGCGCCTTCGACCGGTCACGGTCGTTCACCCTCGAGCAGGCGCCGCGGTTCCGCATCGTGCGACAGCGGCGCTTCGGCAATGACGACATGACCATCTACGCGCTGCGCTGAGTGTTCACGGGCCTCGTCGACGACGTCGGCACCATCGAGCGGGTCATCGCGACCGGGGCGGGCCGCGAGCTTCGCGTCCGCTGCCGGTACGACGACCTGTCCGACGGCGAGAGCATCGCGGTCAACGGGGCCTGCCTCACGGTGCGGGAGCACGGGCCGGGGTGGTTCACCGCCGCTGCGGTCGTCACGACGCTGGAGCGAACGACGATCGGCGAATGGCAGGCGGGGACGCGCCTCAACCTCGAGCGCGCCCTCCGCGCCGGCGACCGGCTCGGCGGGCACATCGTGCAGGGTCACGTCGACTGCGTCGGCGAGGTGGTGGCGCTCGAGCGGCGCGGCGACGCGCTGCTCCTCGACGTGACGGTGCCCGGGGAGATCGCGCTGCTGATGGTCCGGCACGGGTCGGTGGCGGTGGACGGGGTGAGCCTGACGGTGAACGAGCTGCCGGCGAGCGGGGTCTTCCAGCTCTCGATCATCGAGTACACCGAGCGGCGGACCACGCTCGGAACGTCAGGCATCGGGAGCCGCGTTCACGTCGAGGCCGACGTGATCGCGAAGCACGTACAGCGACTGTTCGCCGCGCAGCGCGCGGCGCTCACACAGGGGCGGTGACCATGGATTCGAGTCACACGGCGTTCGGGACGGTCGAGCAGGCCCTCGCCGACATCGCGGCGGGGAAGCTGATCATCGTCGCCGACGACGAGGATCGCGAGAACGAGGGAGACCTCATCTGCGCCGCCTCGCTGGTGACGCCGGCGATGGTGAACTTCATGATTCGCCGCGCCGGCGGGATGATCTGTCTCGCCCTCACCGGCGAGCGCGTCGACCAGCTCGGCCTCGATCCGCAGGGGCCGGAGAACACCGACGCGATGCGGACCGCGTTCACCGTCAGCATCGACGCCGCGCCGAAGTTCGGGGTGACGACCGGCATCAGCGCGCAGGACCGGGCCACGACCATCCGCGTCGCCGTCGACCCGACCGCGGTGCGCGGCGATCTTCGCCGCCCCGGACATGTCCACCCGCTCCGCGCCCGCGAGGGCGGTGTCCTCCAGCGCGTCGGGCACACCGAGGCGGCCGTCGACCTGGCGCGGATGGCCGGCCTCGCGCCGGCCGGGGTGATCTGCGAGATCCTCAACGAGGACGGCACCACCGCCAAGCGTCCGCAGCTCGAGGCGTTCGCCGCGGAGCACGAGCTCACCTTCATAACGGTCGCCCAGCTCGTCGCCTACCGCCTCAAGAACGAGCGGCTCGTGCATCGCGTCGCCGAGGCGCGGCTCCCGACGGAGCACGGCACCTGGCGGATCATCGGCTACCGCAACGACGTCGACAAGCACGAACACGTCGCGCTCGTGAAGGGGGAGGTCGGCGGCGGCAGCGACGTCCTCGTGCGCGTCCACTCGAAGTGCCTCACCGGCGACGTCTTCCACTCGCAGCGGTGCGATTGTGGCTGGCAGCTCGACAACGCCATGGCGATGATCGAGAAGGAGGGTCGCGGCGTCATCGTCTACCTCGACCAGGAAGGGCGGGGGATCGGGCTGCTCAACAAGCTCAAGGCGTACGAGCTCCAGGACAAGGGTGCCGACACCGTCGAGGCGAACGAGCAGCTGGGCTTCAAGCCCGACCTGCGCAACTACGGCATCGGCGCGCAGGTCATCCTCGACCTCGGCATCAAGTCGATCCGCCCGATCACCAACAACCCGCGCAAGCTCGTCGGGCTCGAGGGCTATGGGATCGGCGTCGGCGAGCGAGTCCCGATCGTCCAGCCCGAGCACGACGAGAATTCCGGGTACCTGCGGGTGAAGCGCGACAAGCTCGGGCACCTGCTGGCGTCATGAGCGCGGCGAGGGGCGCGTGACCGGCGACGGCAGTTGAACCACAGCGAACTGCCGCGCGGAACAGGCTCGCGGTCGCGCGGGCGAACTGCCTCGGGGCACGCGCGGCGACCAGATCCCGCCTGACGCCAGGAGGCCGGACAGCCGGGGAGC
>DASZNJ010000229.1:0-2184 GCA_035551575.1 Gemmatimonadaceae bacterium | reverse complement strand
GCTGCCGAAGTGCTCGACCGCGTAGTCCCACTGCTCGTCGTCGCGCTTGTCGAGGATCGGGAACACCTCCTCCTCGGTGTGCTCGGGGCCCCAGTAACCGTGCTCCATCGTGAAGCCGCGCGAGCCCTTCAGCTCCTGGTTCCAGACCCAGTAGGCCGCGCCAAGCGCGGTGCCGTTGTCGGCCGACGCCGGCTGGATGTAGACCTCCTTGAACGGCGTCCGCTCGCGGATCTTCCCGTTGGCGACCGAGTTCATCGCGCAGCCGCCGGCCATGCACAGCCGCGGATTCTTCGTCCGCTCGTACAGCCCGTTCAGGATGTGGAAGGCGCAGTTCTCGTAGACGATCTGCAGCGAGTGCGCGAAGTCCTCGTGCATCGGCTCGAGCTTGTCGCTTGGGCTTCGCGCCGGCCCGAGCAGCTCCTCGAGCGCGGGGGTGAACACCTTGCCTAACGTCGGATAGCCCTCGTCCCACTCCATCTCGACCCCCTCGCTCCAGTGGCGGAAGTAGTCGAGCTCGAGCTCGAACAACCCGTCGTCGGTGAGGCGGACGAGCCTGGAGATCCTGTCCACGTACTTCGGCTTCCCGTACGGGGCGAGCCCCATCACCTTGAACTCGTCGCCGAAGCCGTAGAAGCCGAGGTACTGGGTGATCGCGGTGTAGAGCATCCCGAGCGAGTGCGGGAAGTACACCTTGTCGATGACGTCGATCTGGTTCCCCTTCCCCGTCGCGAGGGAAGTGCTGACAAAATCCCCAAATCCATCAATGGCACAGAGCGCCGCGTCATCAAATGGCGAGACGAAGAACGCGCTCGCCAGGTGCGCCGGATGGTGCTCCACATAGTGGATCTTCGGGAGGTCGTCCTGCGGCACGCCTAACGCGGCGGCGAGGGGCCCGTGCAGGTCGCGCACCTTGCGCGCGTTCCTGACGCGGTCGAGGATCAGCTTGAGGTCGGGGCGCTTCTGCAGCGCGAACATCCCCTTCTTGACGAGGTTCGCCTTGGGATCCCGGCTGATCGCGACGTGCGAGACGTCGGCGCCGGTGATCCCGCCCATCTCGAGGACCTTCCGGATGGAGAGCGTCGGGAACCCTGCCCAGTGCTTGATGCGGCGGAAGCGTTCTTCCTCGACCGCGGCGACGAGCTGGCCGTCCTTGAGCAGCACGGCGGAGACGTCGGCGTGGTAGGCGTTGATCCCGATTGTATACGTGGACTTCATCGTCTCTTCTGTGGGCAAAACGAACGACGATCACGTTCGCCAGCGTGGCGAGCGCGACTTTGCGGTTCAGGCGGGTTGGCTATCAGCCAATCAAGTTTCGTGCCCGCCTCGGGACCGCTTTGCGTCGAACTTCTTCACTACAATCATACCTTGATAGAGCGCCTTCATGAAGCAGAAGACGAGGCCGTCCCGACCGTCCCGGAAGCCGCGGCGCCAGAGGTATGCGTAGAGGAAATACAACCCAGGACGGAATGGCATTCGCCAGGAAAGTCGCTTGAGGGCGGCGCGCCGGCGAAGCGGATCCCCGCTCAAGAGGTGTCCCCATCCCTGGACGGTCGCTTCGTTCGCCAGTTCGTACTCCGCTTCCTTGCGCGCGTACCGGTTCTGCCGCTCGAACCAGTC
The DNA here is from genome assembly GCA_035551575.1 of Gemmatimonadaceae bacterium. Classification (GTDB taxonomy): domain Bacteria; phylum Gemmatimonadota; class Gemmatimonadetes; order Gemmatimonadales; family Gemmatimonadaceae; genus JABFXC01. Next base: position 567 of record DASZNJ010000229.1, on the reverse strand, counting down.
ATCTATCGACCGCAGGTTCTCGTCGATCAGGTCGTTCGCCAGCTCGCGTGTCGCTCCCTCAACCGTCTGCGTCTCGGCATGGCCCCGGTCGACATAGCGCACACGGTCGCGGTGGATCAGGCGGACCACCCAGTTCGGATACAGGCTGCTGTAGCGGAGCCAGCGCCCCCACATGTAGAAGCGGCGCTTTAGCCGGTAGCCCCCCACCCCCGCTGGCCGCGACTCGGCGATCGCAGCGATCTCGGTCGCCAGCTCCGGCGTGACTCGCTCGTCGGCGTCGAGCACGAGGATCCACTCGTGTTTCGGTGCACAGTGTTCGAGCGCCCAGTTGCGCTGCGAGCCGAATCCGGTGAACCGGTTCTGGTAGAAGCGCGCACCCCGGTCGCGAGAGATCGCTTCGGTCCGGTCGGTGCTGCACGAATCGACGACGATGACGTCGTCGGCCCAGGCGAGTGCGTCGAGGCACGACGGGAGATGAATCTCTTCGTTGAGAGTGAAGATCATCACGCTCACCGGGGCGCGAGCGCTGGTGCGTTCGGTCATCCGTTCGTCGGTCGCCATAGTCAT
>DASZNJ010000228.1:0-18267 GCA_035551575.1 Gemmatimonadaceae bacterium | reverse complement strand
CGTGCCGATGCACTCGTGCCGCGAGTGGGGACCGCGTGCCTCGGCCCCTGACGAGGGCGCGCATCGCGCCCTCGCCGCGACCTTCACCGCCGACGACACCGGCCGCGAGACGGGCGACGCGCCGTCAGGCACGGCCGCCGGGGCGATCGCCGACGGCGTGGTGCGGATGGCGCCGAGGCTGCCGCCGCTCCGCGAGGAGACCGCGCGCATTCGCGACGAGATCAGCGCGGCCCGCGATGCCGGCATCCCGCTCCGCATCACCGGCGCCGGCAGCTGGCTGGACGCCGGGCGCCCCGTCGCCGCGGCGCGCACGATCGCCGTCCGCGACGACGCGATCGTGGAATACAACCCCGGCGACCTGACGATGACGGCGCGCGCCGGCGCCTCGCTCGCCGCCCTCGACGAGGCGGCGCGGGCGAACGGGCAGTGCATCGCCCTCGACCCCTTCGGCAGCGTCCGCGGAACGTTAGGCGCGACCCTGGCGACCGCCGCGGCCGGCCCGCTCGCCCACGCCTTCGGCACCCCGCGCGACAACGTGCTCGGCGTCGAGCTGGTCACCGGCCAGGGGCTGGTCGCCCGCGGCGGCGGGCGCGTCGTCAAGAACGTCGCCGGCTTCGACCTCACCCGCCTCGCGGTCGGGTCGTGGGGAACGCTCGCCGTCATCACCGAGGCGACGCTCCGCCTCCGCGCGGTTCCCGAGCACGACGTCACCGTCGCCATCGCGCTCGCGGAGAAGCCCGTCCTCGCCGCGGCGACGCTCGACCAGCTGCGCAGGCTTCCCCTTGCCGCGTGGGCGATCGAAGTCGTCAACGGCGCGGTCGCTGCCGCGCTCGGACTCGGCAACGTCCCGCTCATCCTCGCCCGGATCGCCGGCAACGAGAAGCTGGTCGCCGCGCAGCGGACTTCGCTCGCGTCGCTGGGCGACGTCGCGACGCTGGACGACGCGGTCTGGTCGCGGCTGCGCGGCGTCGAGCCCCTCTCGCCCGCCGTCGCCCGCGTCTCGACGCTGCCCTCGGCGATGCCGGCGCTCCTCGGCGATGCGCTCCCCGCCGGCGCGATGCCCGACGGGACGCTCATCCACTCGACGCCGTCGCGGGGGGTGATCCGCTGCATCGTCCCCCACCACGCGTTAGGCATGCTCCGCCGCGCCGTCGGCCGGGCGCGGCGCCACCCGTCGGCCCCGCTCACCTGGATCTGGGAGCGGCTTCCCGCCGGCCAGTGGGGCGAGCTCGCCCCTTCGGCGGTCGCCACGAAGCTGGGCCGGCGGACGCGCGACGCCTTCGATCCCGCTCGCATCCTGAATCGCGGGATCCTCGGCGAGTCCGAGTCATGAGCGCGCACCCCCGCCAGGATGCCGGCCCCGTCACCACCGGACCGCTCAGCCCCCACCACGCCGCGACCGCGGCCTGCGCCATCCCCGGAACGCCGCTCGACCTCGCGAAGGCGGGGATCGACGCCTGCGTCCACTGCGGCTTCTGCCTCCAGGCGTGCCCGACCTACCTGACGCTCGCCGACGAGAACGACAGCCCGCGCGGCCGCGTGCTCCTCATGCGCGCCCTCGTCGAGGGCACGCTCCCCCTCGACGACCCGAGCGTGCGCACGCACATCGACCGCTGCCTCGGCTGCCGCGGCTGCGAGACCGCCTGCCCGTCCGGGGTCCCGTACGGCCACCTGCTCGAGGCGACGAGGGCGACCATCGCCGGCCGGCATCCCCTCGTCGCGCGCACCGTCCTCGCCGTCTTTCGCCATCAGTGGCTGCTGCGCCCGGCGCTCTTCGGCGGCCGCCTCCTCCGCGCGACCGGGCTGTCGAAGCTCCTCGCCCGGCTCCCCGGATCGTTAGGCTTCGCGATGGCGATGCTCGAGTCGACGCGCCCCCGGCTCGAGCGCCACGCCTACGAGGCGCGCGGGGACGGGTCGCGCGGCAGCGCCGCGGTCCTCCTCGGCTGCGTGATGGAAGGGCTGTTCGGCGCGACCAATCGCGCGACCGAGCGCGTCCTCACCGTGAACGGCTGGACGATCACCGACGCGCCCGGACAGCGGTGCTGCGGCGCGCTGCACGCGCATGCCGGCAACCTCGACGCGGCCCGCGACCTCGCTCGCGCGAACATCCGCGCCTTCGAGCGGAGCGGCGCGGCGACGATCGCCGTGAACGCCGCCGGGTGCGGGGCGATGATGAAGGAATACGGGATCCTTCTCGCGGGCGATCCCGAGTACGCCGCGCGCGCGGCGCGAATCAGCGCCCGCGTCCGCGACATCAGCGAGCTCCTCGCCACCGCCGGACCGGCGCATGGCGGCGAGCTCCCCGTGACGATAACCTACGACGCGCCCTGCCACCTCCAGCACGCGCAGCGCATCACGGCGCAGCCGCTCGCGGTCCTCGGCGCGATCCCCGGGCTGAAGCTCGTCCCGCTGGCCGACAGCGACCAGTGCTGCGGCGCCGCGGGGATCTACAACCTCGTCGAGCCGGCCGTGTCGGGAGCGGTGCTCGAGCCCAAGCTCGCGAACATCGCGAACACCGGCGCGCGGTTCGTCGCGACCGGGAATCCAGGTTGCCTGATGCAGATCGGTGCCGGACTCCGGCGCGCGGGGAGCGACACGAGCGCCGTGCACCCGGTGGACCTGCTCGACGCCTCCTACGCGGCGCGCCTGCCGGACACGATCTCGACCCCGACCGGATGACCCGGCCGCGCGCCATCCTCCTCGAGCTCGAGGGGGTGCTGGTCGAGACGTACGAAGCGCGGCGCGATGCGCTCGTCCGCGCCCTCGCCGAGGCCGGGATCAGCACCGGCCCGGTCGCCTATGACGACCTGGCGCACGGGCTCCCGGTGCGCGGCGCGGCGCGCGCGCTGATCGCGGCGGCCGGCGAGGAGCTCGACGAGGTCGCGATCGAGCTGCTCGCCCTCCGCGCCGAGCGACATTTCGCCGAGTCGGTCGGCACGGGGATCGTCCTCAGCGACGGCGCGCGCGATGCGCTTGGCACCCTTCACGGAGCGACGCGCCTCGCCCTCGTGACCCGGGCGAACCGGCGCGAGGTCGAGCCGATCCTCGACGCCGCGGACGCGAGCTTTCTCTTCGAGTGCATCGTCACCGCCGACGACGTCGCCGACTCGCCGAAGCCCGCTCCCGCGGCGTACCATTCCGCGCTGCGGCGGCTCTCGCGGCGCCGGGCACTGGCGGCGGGTGACGCGCTCGCGCTCGAGGACGGCCGGGCCGGGATTCGCGCCGCGCGCGCCGCGGGGTTACGCTGTCTGGCGGTGGGAGACGTCCCGCCGTTCCGCGCGCTCGATGCCGACGGTTATCTTCCCACGCTGCGTGGGGCCACCCTCGACTCGCTCGGCGCGGTCGGCGGTCACGGCGAACAGTGACCAGGGCTCAGTCATGATGCGATCGTTCAGTCCCAATCGCGAAGCGGTTGGAGAGCTCGGCGAGATCGACGGACGGCAGGTCGTCCTGCACTACGGCGACATCGGCGCCGAGTACGCGGCACTGCGCACCGGATCGCTGCTCGTCGACCGCACCCATCGCGGACGCGTCAGGCTGCGCGGCGAGAGGGCGCGCGAGGTCGTGACGGGGCTGGTGACCAACGACATCATCGCCCTCGAGCCGGGGCAGGGAGCCTACGCCGCCGCGCTCACCCCGAAGGGAAAGATCATCGCCGACGCGCGCGTGTTCGCCGGCGCCGACTCGATCCTGATGGACACGCCGGTGCGCGCGTTCCCCGGATTCATGGCGATGATCCGCAAGTACGTGAATCCGCGCAGCTCGCCGTACGCCGACGAGTCGGCGGCGATCCACGACCTCTGCATCGCCGGCGCGAATGCACGGCTCGTCCTCGCCGAAGTGCTGGGCGCGCACAGCGCGACGCTCGGCACGCTCCCGCCCTACGGGCACATCACCGCCGCGTTCGAGGGGGCGACGCTCGAGATCGCGCGCACGCCGGAGGTGGGGAGCGACGCGTACGACTGCTTCGTGCCGGCCGAGCTGCACGACACGATGCGCGCGCGGCTGATCGACGCCGGCGCCCGCCCCGGGGGTCTCGTCGCCTGGGACGTCGCGCGCGTCGAGGCGGGGCGCCCGGAATGGGGGATCGACATCGACGACACGACGATCCCGCAGGAGGCGAACCTCGACGAACTCGACGCGATCTCGTACACGAAGGGCTGCTACACCGGGCAGGAGACGGTCGCACGCGTCCACTTCCGCGGCCACGTCAACAAGCACCTTCGCGGGCTGATGTTCGAGGGCGACGATCCGGCGCCCCGCGCCGCCGCGCTGGGCGACGCGACCGGCAAGAACGTCGGCGACGTTCGCAGCGGCGCGACCTCGCCCCGCCTCGGCGCGATCGCGCTGGCGATGGTGCGCCGCGAGATCGAGACCGGCGCGGCGCTGACCGCGAGCTGGGAGGGGGGGAGTCGTGAAGCGCGCCTCGTTCGCCTTCCCTTCCCCATCTGAACCCGCGCCCGATGCGCGGCCGCTGATGCCCCGCCCGTCGCTGGCGCACGCATGACGAGGCACGCCCTCGTCACCGGCGCGACCGGCCTCGTCGGGTCGCACCTCACGGAGCAGCTCGCGACCGACGGCTGGACCGTTCGCGCGCTCGTGCGCGACCCCCGCAGCGCGGCGTGGATCCGCGCACTCGGCGCGTCGGATCTCGCCCGCGGCGACGTCCTCGACGCCGCGTCGTTCGCCGCGGCAGCGATGGGGTGCGAAGTGATCTTTCACGCGGCGGCGGCGATCACGCCGCCGGCTGCCACGTGGGAGTCCTACCGCGCGACGAACGTCGGCGGCACCGGGGCGGCGATCGCCGCCGCGCGGGCGAGCGGCGCGCGGCTGCTGCACGTCAGCAGCGTCGCGGTCTACGGGCCGCAGGGGCGGTACCGCGCCGACGGCGAGCCGACGACGGAAGACGCGCCGATGCCGCCGATCCCGGAAAGCGCCTTCTACGCGCGCTCGAAGCGGGAGTCGGAGGAGCTGGTGATGGCGGCGCACGGGCGCGGCGAGATCTGGGCGACGGCGATCCGCCCGGACGTGATCTACGGGAAGCGCGACCGCCAGTTCATCCCGCGCATGGCGACGCTGTTCTCGCGGCTGCACGCGTTTCCCCTGCCCGGCGGCGGGAAGAACACGCTGGCGATCATCAACGCGGCCAGCGTCGCGAATGCCGCGATCCGCGCCGCGACCAGCGACATCGCCGGCGGCCGCGCCTACAACGTCGCCAATGAAGGCGACACGACGCTGCGCGAGTTCGTCGCGCTCGCTGCAACGGGGCTCGGGACGACGGTCGTCCCGCTCCCCGTACCGTTAGGCGTGGTCGGCTTCGGGCTCGCGGCGGTCCGCCGGCTGTGGACGGCGCTGCACCTTCCCGGCGCGACGATCCTCCAGCATGCGTCGCTCAACTTCGTCTCGCGCGACAACCCGTTCTCGAGCGCGCGCGCCGAGCGGGAGCTCGGCTGGCATCCGGTGATCCCGCCGATCGAAGCGATCCCGGAAGCGTTCCGGTGGTGGGCGCGGCACAACCGCCGGTGAGCGACCCGGACACCGGCGGTTTCGCCCCCGAGGGGGAACGCACCGCGCTCAAGGAATGGGCGGTGCTCTGCGACGCGCTCGCCGCCGGCGAGATCGTCGCCCTCGTGCGCAAGGGCGGGATCCGCGAGCAGCGCGCCGGCTTCGCCGTCAGGCACGACCGCTTCCTGCTCTACCCGACGTTCTTCCACGAGAAGTCCGCCGAGCTCCAGCCGCGCTTCGCCGCCCGCCTCGGTGAGCCTGGCGCATCGCGTCCGCCCGAGGGGATCGTCCGCATCGGCCTCGTCGCCGAAGTCGCCGCGACCTGGCACGTCCGCGACCTCGAGCGCCTCCGCGCGATCGAGCCCTTTCACGGCATGGCCTGGCCGGCCGTCGTGTCGCGGTTCGAGTACCGCGGCACCAGCGACGTCCGGGTGATCGCCGCCCGGGTGCTCCGCCTGCCGGCGGTGCACGACGTCCCCGAGACCCGACGCTACCAGGGCTGCGTCTCGTGGGTGGCGCTCGACCAGGCGATCGACGTCCGCGGCGCGAGGGCGGTGCTCACTGAAACCGACCTTGCCAGTCGCGTCGCCGTGCTGACGTCGGCGTTAGGCATGCCGGAACGGGCGGCGGCGGATCGGAACGGCGGGGTCGGTTAGCGGGAGGCTCGGAGGGCTCGAAGCGGGACGGCGACGGCGGGGTTTCCTCGCGCCGGTGCTTGAACTGCGTTGGGGGCATTTGGATGAGATGGTCTTGCCACGCTTGCCCCGGTGTTGTTCCAGCTCTAATGGTGGGAACTACAATTTCGCGGATTACACGGATGCTGCCTCGGTCGGCCACGGGGAGCGTCGTCCGCCACCAGGAACGATCGGCGAAATCCGCGTAACGTAGGTCCAACCTGTTGATGCTCGTGAGCCGCGGAGGACTCCCCGCGCGCGCGAGTCCCCAGCAGGACCCGTAACAGCTTGGGGCAAGAGACGCGAGATGACCTCACCCACTTGCCCCAAAGGCAGGCCAGCCCCGGCGAAGGAACACCCCGCCCTCGCAGTGCCTCTCCGAGCCCTCCGAGCCTTCTGTCAAATGGTCCCTCTGTTCCACGCGTCAGGCACCGCCTGAAACGCAGCGCGGGGCGCGACAGGTGTCGCGCCCCGCGTCGTCCAGCGAACAGCGACGATTACGGCTTCTTCGTCGTGGTCGTGGTGGTCGTCGTCGTCGACTTCATCGCCGTGTCCTTCTTGGTCGAATCCATCTTCATCGACGAGTCCATCTTCATCGACGTGTCCATCGCCGCCGGGGCCGGCGCAAGCGTGGTCGTGTCGGTGACGGTCGTGTCCTTCTTGGTCGTGCAGGCAGCGATCACGAGCACTGCGGCAACGAGGGCCAGGCGCTTCATTACTGTCTCCTTTTGGGCGTTAGATTCCTGAACGCGTGGTCCGTGCACACATATGGTGCTCGGAAGTTTCAGTCGGCACGAAAGGTACGGCAATCGGGTTTTCTGTCAAGACCGATCTGACGCACAACTCCTGCTGCGGCAACAGGTTGTTCAGACGAGTCCGCCCGCCGCGGGCGCACCGCGGCACCCGCTCGGCGCCACGCTCTCCCCCTCCCGGAGAGGCGCGCGCGACTGGCCGGTAACGCTTTGTGGCGCAAGTCTTTAGCTGGAGTTATCCTGAAGGCGTTATCGCGCCGGGGAGCGAGCACTCGCCCGCTCGCCGCACACCCCGCGAGTAGAGGACCTGAGCATGGCGATTCCGCTTCCCGTCGTCGGCAGCGCAACGCTCGAACCGCCTCGAGATGGCGTCGTGAGGGGCGCCTGCCCGCACGACTGCCCCGACACCTGCGCCTGGGAGGTCACCGTCGAGAACGGACGCGCGGTCCGCCTGAGCGGGGATGCGGCGCATCCCTTCACCCGCGGGTTCCTCTGCGCGAAGGTGAACCGCTATCTCGACCGCACCTACCATCGCGACCGCCTGACGACGCCGCTCCGCCGTGTCGGCGCCAAGGGCGAGGGACGATTCGAGCCCGTGAGCTGGGAGGTCGCGCTCGACGAGATCGCGGCCAGGCTGCGCGCGATCGCCGATTCTCCCGACGGGCCGGAGGCGATCCTCCCCTACTCGTATGCCGGGACGATGGGGATGATCCAGGGCGAGTCGATGGACCGCCGCTTCTTCCACGCGTTAGGCGCCTCGCGGCTCCTCCGCACCATCTGCTCGGCCGCCGGCGCCGCGGCGATGCAGATGACCGTCGGTGCCAACGTCGGCGCCGACGCCGAGGGGATCCCGGAGAGCGACCTCATTCTCATCTGGGGGTCGAACACCCTCACCTCGAACCCGCATCTCTGGCCGTTCGTGCTCCGTGCCCGCGAGCGCGGCGCGCGCGTCATCGCCATCGACCCGCTGAAGACGCGCACCGCCGCGCAGTGCGACGAGTGGATCGCGATCCGGCCCGGCACCGACGCCGCGCTCGCCCTCGCGATGATGCACGTCCTCTTCGCCGAAGGGCTCGACGACCGCGACTACCTCGACCGCTGGACGTCGGGGGCCGACCAGCTGCGCGCCCGCGCCGCCCAGTACCCGCCGGAGCGGGTCGCCGCGATCACCGGGATCCCCGCCGCGCGCATCGCCGAGCTCGGGCGCGAATACGGCCGGTCCAAGGCCGCGTTCATCCGCGTCAACTACGGGCTCCAGCGCCACGCCGGCGGCGGGATGGCGGTGCGCACCATCGCCTGCCTCCCCGCCGTCACCGGCCACTGGCGCCGCGCCGGGGGCGGGGTGCAGCTCTCGACCAGCGCCAACTTCCAGTTCGACCGGCGCGCCCTCGGCCGCCCGGACCTCGGGCCGCCCGCGCGCGAGGTCAACATGATCCGGCTCGGCGATGCGCTGACGCTGCCTGACGCAGGGGTCGGCGGGCCGCCGGTCAAGGCGCTCGTCGTCTACAACTCGAACCCGGCGGTGGTCGCGCCCGACCGCGGCGCGGTGAAGCGCGGGCTCGGGCGCGAGGACCTCTTCACGGTCGTCCTCGAGCAGTTCCCGACCGACACCACCGCCTGGGCCGACTACGTCCTCCCGGCGACGACCCAGCTCGAGCACTGGGACATCCACCTCGCCTACGGGCATCACTACATCACCCTCAACCGGCCGGCGATCGCGCCGTTAGGCGACGCCCTCCCGAACAGCGAGATCTTCCGCCGCCTCGCGAAGGCGATGGGGCTCACCGACCCCGCCCTCGCCGACGACGACCTGACGATGATGCGGCAGGCCCTCGCCGGCGCGGGACCGAAGCTCCAGGGGATCACCGTCGAGTCGCTGCTCGAGACGGGGTGGACGCGCATCGGCGTCCCCACCCCGTACCTGCCTTACGCTGAGGGCGGTTTCCTCACGCCGAGCGGAAAGTGCGAGCTGCGATCGGAACGCCTCGAGAAGCTCGGTCTCGACCCGCTGCCGACCTTCACCCCGCCGGACGAGTTCCCGGAGAACGTCCCGGCGCTCGCCGCCCGCTACCCGCTGACGCTGATCTCCTCGCCCGCGCACCAGTTCCTCAACTCGACCTTCGTCAACGTCGATTCGCTCCGCCGTCAGGCGCGGGAGCCGGAGTGCCTGCTCCATCCCGACGACGCCGCCCCGCGCCGGATCGTCGACGGGATGCGCGTGCTCGTGCACAACGATCGCGGGGGATTCCTCGCCACCGCGCGTGTCGCCCCCGACGTCCGGCCGGGGGTCGCCTGGGCACCCTCGCTCTGGTGGGGACGCTACGCGATCGATGGACGGACGGTCAACGAGACGACCTCGCAGGGCGAGACCGACATGGGCCGCGGTCCTGTCTTCTACGACAACCTCGTCGAAGTCGAGGGGGTCGCCGCCGTTCCCGCCGCGGACGCCGGGACCGCGACCTCGGCGTCGGCATCGGGCCCGATCGCCGCGCGACGGTAGCCGGCGAGCCCCTGTTCGCGCGCCCGCTCGACGAAGCGGCGGACGAGACCGAGCCCCGCGTCGATCGAGTCGGGTGGGAATTCGTCGGTCGCCGGCAGCGTCGTGCGAACGATCTCGTCGATCGTCTCGAGGAGCAGGTCGTACTCGCGCTCGAGCTCCTGCTCGGTCCACCCCGCGCGTTGACGGTACGCGCCGTGCCGGTCGGCGATCAGCCGCTGGATGTCGGACGAGTCGCGCATCAGCGGCGTCGACTCGCCCCCGGCTCCCTCGATCACGATCAGCGACTGGGCGATGTCGGCGAGGAAGCTCGGGAAGTGGTCCTCGACCACGTGCCGGTCCATCCGCGCGACGACTCCGCCGACCTGCGGGTCGTCGTGGAGACGCTGCACGAAGCGGTCGAGCAGCGCGTCGAGGTCGGCAAGGATGGCGTCGGCGACGTCCACCAGCCCGCGCGCGCTGCGTGACAACCCCCGCCGCTCGCGAATCGAGCACGCCGCATCGGCGCCCTCTCCTTCGATCGCCGCCGGCGCCGGGAGCCAGACGGTGAACACCGACCCGGCGCCGAGCCGGCTGGTCACGCTGAGGTCCCCTCCCATCAATCGCGCCAGCCGCCTGACGATCGCGAGACCGAGCCCCGAACCTTCCTCGGCGCGGGCGAGGGTGGCGTCGAGCTGGATGAAGGGCTGGAAGATCGCGTCGAGGTCTCCCTCCCCGATGCCGGCCCCCGAGTCCTCGACGCGGATCGCGCACCAGCAGCTCCCGCCCTTCGCGACGGTGCTCGCATCGGCCGGCTGGAAGCGGGTCGTCTCGACGCGGATCTCGCTCCCCCGGTCGCTGAAGCGGATCGCGTTGGACACGAGCTGCTCGACGATCTGCACGACGCGCTTCCGGTCGGCGATCAGCTCCGGCGCTCCCTCGCTGCGCACCGTGACGCGCACCCCCCGCTCGGCGGCGAGGGGCTGCGCGATCCGCACCGCGTCGTCGATCACGCTCGCCGCGTCGGCGCGCTCGCAGTTCAACACGAGCCGCCCCGCATCGAGCTTCGCGAGGTCGAGGACGTCGCTGATCAGCTTCAACAACCGGCTGGACGCGCCGCGGATGCGCTCGAGATACTGGTGCTGCGGCGGGTTCAGCGGTCCTGGCAGCTCGAGGTCGAGCAGCTCGACGTAGCCGAGCACCGCGTTGAGCGGCGTCCGCATCTCGTGGCTCATCGTCGCGAGGAACTCGCTCTTCGCGCGGCTCGCGGCGAGGGCGCGGTCGTGGGCCTCCCTGACCGCGGCATGAAGCAGCTCGCGGTCGCGGTCGCTCGCGTCCGCATCTGCCGTATCAGGTCTCGCAGCTGCACCGCCGGCACGGAGCTGAGGCTTCATGCGTTGGTGCGTTGCGAACATCGTGCTAACAGCCGCGAGTCGCCCCCGCCACCCCGCCGCTGCTCGACAGAAACCGCGCAGCGGGCTATTCATTCGAAAGATTCTCGCCGCGAGATCAGCCGTGCCCGCATCCCGACCGCAGACCCTGGGCGCCCTCAAGCGCTCCCCACTCGCCGACGCCGCCCGCGCCTCCCGGACGGTGAAGGACGAGCTCCGCGCCAACCTCATCACCCGGCTCGGCACCGGTGACCCCGTGTTCGAGGGGGTTCTCGGCTACGAGGACACGGTGATGCCGCAGATCATCAACGCGATCCTCAGCCGCCACAACTTCATCCTCCTCGGGCTGCGCGGGCAGGCCAAGTCGCGCATCCTCCGCGCGTTAGTCACCCTGCTCGACGACGCGATCCCGGTCATCGCCGGCAGTGAGATCAACGACAATCCCTTCCGGCCGATCTCGAAGTTCGGGCGGATGGCGATCGAGGCCGGGGGCGACGACACGCCGATCGCGTGGCTCGAGCGCGACCAGCGCTACGTCGAGAAGCTGGCGACGCCGGACGTGACCATCGCGGACCTCATCGGCGACGTCGACCCGATCAAGGCCGCGCGCGGGGGCCACATCCTCGCCGACGAGCTGACGATCCATTACGGGATGCTGCCGCGCGCGAACCGCGGGATCTTCGCGCTGAACGAGCTTCCCGATCTCGCCGGGAAGGTGCAGGTCGGGTTGTTCAACGTGATGCAGGAGGGCGACGTCCAGATCAAGGGATATCCCGTCAGGCTCCCACTCGACGTCCTGCTCTGCTTCACGGCGAATCCGGAGGACTACACCGCGCGCGGGAAGATCATCACCCCGCTCAAGGACCGGATCGGCAGCGAGATCCTCACCCACTACCCGGAGTCGGTCGATCTCGGGATGGAGATCACCGAGCAGGAAGCATGGACGGGACGCGAGGAGCTCGACGTCCGCATCCCCGACATCATCGCGGAAGTGGCGGAGCGCGTCGCCTTCGAGGCACGCACCGATCGCCGCATCGACAAGCGTTCCGGCGTCTCGCAGCGGCTCCCGATCAGCCTTCTCGAGAACGTCGTCTCCAACGCCGAGCGTCGCGCGGTGATGTCCGGCGAGTCGATGGCGACCGCGCGCATCTCCGACGTGTATGCGGCGCTGCCGGCGATCACGGGGAAGCTGGAGCTCGAGTACGAGGGTGAGCTCGTCGGCGGGCACGTCATCGCCCGCGAGCTGATCCGGCGCGCCGCGGAGGCGACGTTCAAGGCGCGCGTCGGCGACGCGGCCGTCGACGAGATCGTCATGTGGTTCGACGGGGGAGGTGCGCTGCAGGTGACCGACGACGCGCCTGACGCCGCGCTCGCGGCCGCGTTCTCCAGCGTCCCCGGGCTCGGCGACCTCGCCCGATCGCCCCTCCTCGCCGGCGACGATCCCGACGACGGTACGGTGGTCGCCGTCGCCGAGCTGGTGCTGGAGGCGCTGGTCGCGAGGAAGCGGGTCTCGCGGTCCGACGCCGGCCGTTATGGCCGCGCGACTCCCGAGAGGCGGCGCCGCCCGAACGAGGACATGTTCGGTGGTGGCCTGAGCGCGTGACGGGCCGCGCTGCCGTCCGCCCTGCGGTGCAGGTGCGACCGGCGACGCCGGCCGACCTCGCGTCCGTCGTCGAGCTGCGGATGGCGCTCCTCCACGAGCACGGGGGCAACCCGATCTACGCCCGGCTCCGCGCCGACGCGCCGGAGCGGGCGCGGCGGATCTTCGCGGCGCAGCTCTCCTCCCCGACCGAGCGGATCTTCCTCGCCGAGAGCGACGGCCAGGTCATCGGCGTCATCCGCTGCGTCGAGTCGACCGGGTCACCGCTGCTCGACCCCCCGCGCTACGGGTACATCTCGAGCGCGTACGTCCGCCCGGAAGCGCGGCGGCGCGGGGCGCTTCGCGCCCTCGTCGCCGCAGCCAGGAGCTGGTGCGCCGAACGCGGGCTCGACGAGGCACGGCTCCACAGCGTCGCCGGCGACGAGGGGTCGAACCGCGCCTGGGACGCGTTAGGCTTCGACGTCGTGGAGCACATGCGGCGGAGCCCGATCCGCCGCGGCGACCTGCGATCCACCGCGCGACGGGAGCGCTGACCGATGGCAGTGATCACCATCTCGCGGCTGTACGGGTCGGGCGGTTCCGAGGTCGCGCGGCGCGTCGCCGACAGCCTCGGCTGGGAGCTGCTCGACAACGTGATCGTCGACGCGGTCGCCGCCCGGCTCGGCATGTCGGCCGAGGAGGTCGAGGCCCGCGAGGAGCGGGTCCCCTCGCTCGTCGAGCGGCTCGCCGGCGCGATGACGCTGGGCTCCCCCGAGATGCTGATCACGGGCGAGCACCCGTTAGGCGCGCCGAGCGAGGAGCAGCTCGTCGCGACGACGGCACAGATCGTCGAGGAAGCGGTGTCGCGCGGGCACGTCGTCCTCGTCGGACGCGGCGCCCAGTGCCAGCTCGCCGAGCGCGACGACGCCTTTCATGTCTTCTGCTACGCGCCGCGCCCCGCCCTCATCGCCCGCGCCGCGATCCGCCTCGAGCTGAGCGAGGCCGAGGCGGCGAAGGTCGTCGACGACACCAACCGCGCGCGCGAGCAGTACGTGAAGCGCCACTGGAACCGGGCCTGGCGCTCGGTCGACAACTACCATCTCTGCGTGAACACCTCGTGGGTCGGCATCGACAACGCGGCCGAGATGGTGGTCCGCTCGGCGCGCGAGCATTTCGAGTAGGGAGACGGACGCGGTCCGACGTGGCGCTGGAGTGCTGCGTGGCTCGCGAGCGTCAACAGGGGGAACGACGATTACGCGGATTTCGCGGATCGTTCCTCTCGCAGTCGGCGCTCCTTGTGGCGGCCCGGGGAAGCATCCGCGAGATCCGCGTCATCCGCGAAATCGTTGTTCGACTGTTGGGGCCTGACGGCCGCAGCGATCCCCGAAACCGAGCCAAAGACGCGTCGTTCCTCTCCGAGAGCTCCGAGCCTCCCGTAAACAATTCCGCCGTCGCCGTTCCGCAGTCCTCGCCGCTCTCTCCTCACAGCCGCAGCAGCTCGCGGTGGGCGTTGAACGCCCAGAACACCATCGCCAGGATGATCGCCGCCCCGCCGGCGACGGCGAACTGCGGGCCTGATGCGCTGGCGACCGCGCCGGCGACGAAGTTGCCCGCGACCTGCGACACGCCGACGACGACGAGGGAATAGGCGGCCATCAGCCGCCCGCGAAACTCGTCGGGGACGAGCGCCTGCAGCAGCGCGTTCGACAGCGCGCCGTTGAGGATCATCGCGCAGCCGGCGACGAGCAGGATCCCCCACGCCACGTGAAATGCGCGCGTCAGCGCGAGCGCGAGGAGCGCGGCGGCGAAGACCGCGGTCGACCAGGCGAGCAACCGCCCGCGCTTCACCCGCGCACCGACGCCGGCGAGGAAGAGCGCGCCGGCGAGGCCGCCGATGCCGATCGCGGTGAGCAGTGAGCCATAACCGCCGGCCCCCGTGCCCAACCGGTCGCGCGCGATCACCGGCATCAACGCGATGTACGGCGAGCCGAAGACGCTGACCGCGGTCACCAGGATCATCAGGATCCGCACCTCGGGAGTCGAGAGCATGTAGCGGATCCCCTCGCGCATCTCGCTCCCGCCTGGTCGGCGCATCCGCTCGACGTGCGGCGCGAGGTGAATCATGTACAACCCGATCAGCACCGAGAGGTAGCTGACCGCGTTGAGCGCGAAGCACCAGGCGATCCCCGCCGTCGCGATCACGACCGCCCCGATCGCCGGACCGACGATGCGCGCGAGGTTGAAGCCGCTCGAGTTGAGCGCGATCGCGCCGGCGAGATCCTCGCGGCCGACGAGCTCGATCATCATCGCCTGCCGCGCGGGGATCTCGAAGGCGCTGAAGATCCCGCTCAGCGCCGCGAGCCCGAGCAGCCAGTGGATGTTGACGTGCCCGGTGATCGTCACCGCCCAGAGGGTGACCGCCTCGACGAGCATCAACGCCTGCATCGTCCGCACGATCTTGAGCTTGTCGAAGCGATCGGCGACGACCCCCGCCTGCATCGACAGCGCGAGCACGGGCAGCGCCCCGACCGCGCTGACGAGGGTCACGAGAAAGGCGTTGTTCGTGAGCTCGAGCGCGAGCCACCCCTCGCCCATCACCTGTATCCAGGTTCCCATCAGCGACAGCGTCTGCCCGATCCAGAATATCCGGAAGTTCCGGTGCTCGCCGAGCACGCGGAACGGGTTGTTCCTGCGGATCGTTCGTATCGAGCGGACGTGGAGGGGTGTTTCGCGCACAGTCCGAATCTAAACGAGCAAACCGATGTCGCCTGAATGTTGGGGGTCAGGTGTCAGGTGTCAGGCACGGCGGGAAGACCTGGCACCGCAGGTAGTTGCTGACACCTGACCCCTGGCACCCCGCGGTCCACGGATCTGGCCTCGCCGAGACGCACCCTGTATCGTGAATGGTATGAAGTCCCACACCTACACGAAGTTCAGCCCGGAGATGGCCGATGCGGTCGATCTCCAGGCGCTGCTCGACAAGCTCGCGGACTTCCTGCTGCAGTCGGGGTTCGCCGGTGGGCAGGGCAATCCCTACGGGTGGAACGACTTCAACGACGAAGGCGACCGGTCGCTCGATGCGCTCAAGAAGGCGATCCTCGATGCGCTGATCGAGAGCGGGCAGTTCACCCCGGAGATGCTCGAGGCGCTGCGCGGCGACGCCGACGGCGATCCCGACGGACAGGCCAAGCTCGCCGAGCTGCTCGACTCGCTGGTCAAGCGGCTGATGGAGGAGGGGTTCCTCAACGTCGACCAGCAGCCGCAGCTGCCGGCCGGCCACCAGTCGGTGATGGGCAAGGGCGGGCTCGCCCAGGCCGCGGCGAAGGACGTCCAGTTCAACCTCACCGACAAGGCGATCGACTTCCTCGGCTACCGTACCCTCCGGTCGCTGCTCGGATCGTTAGGCAAGTCGAGCGCGGGAAGCCACGATACGCCCTTCCTCGCCACCGGCATCGAGTCCGACGGCGACGTCAAGGAGTACGAGTTCGGCGACACCCTCAACCTCGACGTCATCGCCACCCTCAAGCGCTCGCTCGCCCGCACCGGGGAGATCACCGTCCCGCTCGACATCGACTACCCCGACCTCATGGTCCGCCAGGCGGAGTACCGGTCGAGCTGCGCCACGGTGCTGATGCTCGACTGCTCGCACTCGATGATCCTCTACGGAGAGGACCGCTTCACCCCGGCGAAGAAGGTCGCCCTCGCGCTGACGCACCTCATCCGGACGCAGTTCCCCGGCGACACGATCAAGATCCTCCTCTTCCACGACAGCGCCGAGGAGATCCCGATCGGCGCGCTCGCCAGCGCGCAGGTCGGGCCGTACCACACCAACACCGCCGAAGGGCTCAAGCTCGCGCGCCGCCTTTTGCTCGCGCAGAAGAAGGACATGCGGCAGATCATCATGATCACCGACGGCAAGCCGAGCGCGCTGACGCTCCCGGACGGCCGGATCTACAAGAACTCCTTCGGACTCGACGCCGGGGTGATCGCCGAGACGCTGAAGGAGGTCGCCCGCTGCCGGCAGAGCGGGATCGTCATCAACACCTTCATGCTCGCCCGCGACCGGGCGCTTGTGGAGTTCGTGAAGCGCGTCAGCGAGATCGCCCGCGGCAAGGCCTACTTCACGACGACGATGACGCTGGGCCAGTTCATCCTGATGGACTTCCTGAAGCGGAAGACGAAGCGGGTGTCGTGATGCCCGCCCGGGAGCGGCGCGGTTCGCTACGCCCACACCCCGGCCAGCGGGCACTGACGCAGCGGGAGCGCGGCCCCGCTAGATTCCCGGCGACCCTCTCCCCGCTCCGGTGATTCCCTCCCTCGGCATCCTCGTCCTCGGCTTCCTGCTCGGGATGCGGCACGCCACCGACGCCGACCACGTCGTCGCCGTGACCGCGATCGTCGCCGGCGAGCGCTCGCTCACGCGCGCCGCGACGATCGGTGCGCTCTGGGGGCTCGGCCACACGGCGACGCTGCTCGCCGCCGGCGGGGCGATGATCGTCTTCGGCCTCGTCATGCCGCCGTGGCTGGGGCTCACGCTCGAGCTGCTCGTCGCGGTGATGCTCGTCGCGCTGGGAGTCGCCAGCGTCGTCGGGGGGAAGCGTGGCGAGCGGATGATCGACAGCAGCGCGCGGCCGCTCATCGTCGGGACCGTCCACGGGATGGCCGGGTCGGCGGCGTTCACGCTCCTCGCGCTGCCGCTCATCGCCAGCCCGCTGCTCGCCGCCGGCTATCTCGCGCTCTTCGGTGCCGGCACGATCGCCGGGATGGTCGCCGTCACCCTCGTGATCGCCCTCCCCTCGCTCTACGCGGCGCACCGGGTCGAGGGCGCGCGGCACGTGCTGCGCTACGCCGCCGGGGTGGTGAGCATCGTCTTCGGGCTCTACCTCGCCCACCAGGCCGGCATCGGCAACGGACTGCTCACCGGCCACCCCGTCTGGACCCCGAGATAGGACGCTTCCGCGCCCGCCCCGCGTGCGCCCCGCGTGCCGCCCGCGCGACTGCCTAACGCTCGCCGTGCCGGAGCGGATCCGTGCCACGATTTCCCCGCTCCGCCAGCTGGTACAAAGGCGGGGTTGACAGGATCGTCAGGCATTCGGTGACTGCCCACACAGCCATGCGTCTCCCGAATGTCGACATTCTGGTGCGTGAAGAACGCATCAGATATCTGACACCCCCCAGAATCCAGACAGGAGACCCATGCGCGTCCGAATGCTCGTCGTGGCGATGATTGCTACGCCCCTGCTCGCGAGTGTGTCGCAGGCCCAGTCTTCCAGCGCCGGCGGCCACCCGAACATGCGCTTCAAGGTCTGCGAGAAGCTCTCGCCGGCCAGGAACAAGCAGGGAGCGGGCATGGCCGGCAACTCCGGCAAGGAGCGTCGTGAGCCGAAGAAGTGCGTGCCTGACGTTCCGCCCCCGCCGGTGACCGATCCGGCCACCGGGATCGCCGAGATCCACGGGATGGCGTACACCGACGTGAACGGAAATGGCACCTTCGACGCGGGCGACGTTGCGCTCGCCGGCCAGCCGGTTCAGCTCATCGGCGCGGTCAGCCAGCTGACCACCACGGGCGCCGACGGCAGCTATGCCTTCGTCGCACTCCCGGTTGGTGTCTACACGGTGTGCTCGGCCAGCAGCCTGACGCAGACGTCGCCGACGAGCGGGCCGACCTGCCCGAATGGCTCGTTCGGGTGGAGCGCCGAAGTCCCGGCGTCGATGCCCTTCCTCTGGTACATGGACATCGACTTCATCCTGCACTAGGCGGGAGTCGCGAAGTTCGACGGAAGAGAGCCTCGGGCGACAGTGCCCGAGGTTCTCTCGTTTTGTCGGCTTTTGCGCCGCACGGCGACACGCGTACATTTCGCGCCGTCGGTGCTCGCGCCTCGCGGGCACC
>DASZNJ010000227.1:0-4301 GCA_035551575.1 Gemmatimonadaceae bacterium | reverse complement strand
GCGCCGCACGACCTCTGGTCGGCGTGGACGCTGTCGCTGCCGATCACGCTGCCGCTCGTCGCCACGCTGGTACTGTACGTCGCCGGCACGCGGGCGCTCTGGCGGCGCGCCGGGGGCGGGCGCGGGGTGAGCGGGTGGCGGGCCGCGGCGTTCGTCCTTGGCTGGCTCGCGCTCGTCGTCGCGCTGGTGTCCCCGCTCCACGCGTTAGGCGAGGCGCTGTTCTCGGCGCACATGGCCCAGCACGAGCTGCTGATGACGATCGCCGCCCCGCTGCTGGTGCTCGGGCGGCCGCTCGTGCCGGCGCTGTTCGCGCTCCCGCCCGGTGCGCGGCGCGGGGCGTCGCGCTGGACGCGGGCGCCGGCGTTCCGGAATGCGTGGAGCCGCCTGACGCGCCCCGGCACGGCCTGGCTGCTGCACGCGGTCGCGATCTGGGGCTGGCACCTGCCGCGGCTGTACGAGGCGACGCTCCGGAACGACCTCGTGCACACGCTGCAGCACGTCTCGTTCCTCGGCACGGCGCTCCTCTTCTGGTGGACGGTGCTTCACCCGTCGTGGGCGGGGCGCGGCCTGGCGCTGCTCTCGCTGTTCACGACGATGCTGCACACCGGCGCGTTAGGTGCGATCCTCACCGTGTCGCCGGCGGTGTGGTACCCGGCGTACGCTGGAACGACGCGAGCGTGGGGGCTCACCCCGCTCGAGGACCAGCAACTCGGTGGGCTTGTCATGTGGATTCCCGGCGGAGCCGCCTATCTCGTCGCCGCCCTGGCGCTGCTCGGGAGCTCGCTCCGCGAGTCGGGGCGGCGCGCGCCGACGTGGGGGCGCGTGAAGGGCGTGGAAACGGCATGAGCGTCCACCACCTGATCCGGAGTCCCCACGAGAAGGGAAGGGGGACTCCCGCCGACGGCGATGGGTTGCTCGACGGTCGCCGCGGCGGCGCTCCGTGCGGCGAAGACGAGTGCTTCCGACGACGGCTGCTGCCGACGCTCCTCGGCAACACCGTCGGCGGCGTCGTGCTCGCCGCGTTGATCAACCACGCGCCGGTCGCCGCCGACAGCCGGTAGCGGGCAGCGGCTACCGGAGCATCGGCAGCGCCGCGATCCGGATGGCGAGGTCCCACGGCTCGCCGCCCGTGCGATTGGTGAGGATGACGATCGTCAGGCGGCGGCCGGGGATCTTGAGGATCGCGTTCGTGAACCCGGTCGTCTCGCCATGGTGGCGCAACCGGAGGCCATCGCCCCCGTCATCGACGAACCACCCGAAACCGTAGCCGACACGCGTGCCCCGCGTCGTCACCGCGGAGGTCCATGCCTCTCGCTGATCCTCCGCGCTGACGAGGGTGTGCGCGTCGAGCGCGGCGTCCCACTTCGCGATGTCTTCGAGCGACGTGTAGATCCCCCCGTCGCCGAGCACCGCGCTCGTCGAGCTCTGGTCAGTGCGCCGGACTCCCGCGCTGCCGACGGTGTAGCCGAAGGCGCGATGCGGGATGGTGGAGATTCCCTCCTCGTAGGCGACCGTTCCCTTCATCCCGAGCGGCCCGAAGATGCGGTCGTGCAGGAACGCCGCGAACGACTTCCCCGATGCCCGCTCGACGACGAGCGCGAGCAGTGCGTAGCCGGTGTTGCTGTATCGGTACGCGGAGCCCGGGGGGAAGTAGGTGCTGTCGGCGTGGGCGATGAGCGCCGGGACGTCGGCATCGTGCACCTGCGTCGTCTGGCTGTCGGGGACGAAATCCTCGTACGCCCAGAGCCCTGAAGTATGCGTGAGGAGCATGCGGACCGTGACCCCCCGCGCAAATCCCGGGAGCTGCGGCAGGTACTCGACGACCGGGTCGTCGTACCGGAGCACGCCGTCCTCCTCGAGCAGCATGATCGCCGTCGCGGTGAACTGCTTCGTCAGCGACGCGAGCCGATAGTTCGTTCGCGGCGTCGCCGCGACACGTCCCTCGACATCGGCGAGCCCGTAGGAGCGCGCGACCACGGTCGCGCCGTCGCGCACGACCAGCACGCTCGCCCCGGGCGCAGCGGGATCGGCGTAGCCAGCCATGATCGAGTCGACGGCGGGGATGAGCGCGGGCATGGCCGGGCGTGAGCGGGCGAGGGGATGACATCCGGCGAGCGCGATGGCCGCGATGATCGTGATGGCCTTCACTGATCGTCCTCACCCGATGAATGGAGCGGCGAAAGTACCTGATTCGCGCTTTTCTTTCCACTGCGGCGTCGGCATATTCCCACGCCATGGCCCCCAAGGAACCAACCCCGGTGCTCGACGCGCGCGCGTTCGAACGCACCTTGAAGCGCATGGCCGACGAGATCGTCGAGCTGAACGACGGCACGGACGACCTCGTGATCGTCGGCATCCAGCGGCGGGGCGTACAGCTCGCCCGGCGCATCGTCGCGATCATCGCCGACCGTGAGGGGGCGACGGTGCCTTCAGGCTCCCTCGACATCACGCTCTATCGCGACGACCTGCAGACCGTCGGCCCGCGACCGGTGGTTGGCCCGACGGACCTGCGTGCGGACATCAACGACAAGCGAGTCGTGATCGTCGACGACGTGCTCTACACGGGGCGGACGATCCGTGCCGCGCTCGACGAACTCGCCGACTTCGGCCGGCCGGCGCGGATAGCGCTGGCCGTGCTCATAGACCGGGGGGGCAGGGAACTGCCGATCCAGCCGGACGTCGTCGGCAAGAAGATCGAGGTCCCGGCGGGACAGCGCATCGACGTCCTGGTCGAGGAGCTCGACGGGCGCGACGCGGTCATCCAGGCGTCGCGCGAGGGCGCTGCGTGAGCGGTCCGCTCGGCAAGGACCTGCTCGCGCTCGAGCCCCTGTCGGCGAACCAGATCAACCTCATCCTCGACACCGCCGAGCCGTTCAAGGAGATCAGCGAGCGCGCGATCAAGAAGGTCCCGACGCTGCGCGGCGCGACGATCGTCAACCTCTTCTTCGAGGCATCCACCCGGACGCGCATCTCCTTCGAGTTCGCCGAGAAGCGGCTCTCGGCGGACACGGTGAACGTCGCGTCGTCGGGCTCGAGCGTCAGCAAGGGGGAGACGCTGGTCGACACGGCGCGAAATCTCGAGGCGATGCGGATCGACATGGTCGTCATCCGCCACGGCGCGTCGGGCGCGGCGAAGTTCCTCGCCGACCGGATCGAGAGCAACGTCATCAACGCCGGCGACGGGACGCACGAGCACCCGACGCAGGGGCTGCTCGACCTGCTGACGCTGCGCGACCACTTCAGGTCCATCAAGGGGCTGAAGGTCTGCATCTGCGGCGACGTGCTGCACTCGCGGGTGGCGCGCTCGAACATCTACGGTCTGACCAAGCTCGGGGCAGAGGTTGCCGTCTGCGGCCCACGGTCGCTCATGCCTAACGCGATCGACCAGCTCGGCGTGACCGTGTTCGACCGGATCGAGGACGCGATCCAGTGGGCCGACGCGCTGAACATCCTCCGGCTCCAGCTCGAGCGGATGACGGCCGGGTACATCCCGTCGCTGCGCGAGTACAACCGTGTCTTCGGCGTCACCCGCGAGCGGCTCGAGCGCGCGCCGCGGGACGTCCTCATCCTCCATCCGGGCCCGATGAACCGCGGCGTCGAGATCGACAGCGACGTCGCCGACGGGCCGCACAGCGTGATCCTGAACCAGGTGACGAACGGCGTGGCGATCCGCATGGCGGTGCTCTACCTCCTCTCCGGCGGCCAGGCGCACCTCGCCGAGGCCGCCAAGGGGAACGACCGATGACGAGGCCGATCGTGCTCCGCGGCGGTCGCCTGATCGATCCCGCAGGCGGTCGCGACGAGGTCGCCGACGTCGTGATCGAGAACGGCAGGATCACGGGCATCGGCCGCAACGACGGCGCGCCCGACGGCGCGGAGGTCGTGGACTGCGGCGGCCTCGTCGTGTCGCCCGGGTTCATCGACGTGCACTGCCACCTCCGCGAGCCCGGGCGCGAGGACGTCGAGACGATCGCCAGCGGGGCGCGCGCGGCAGCGGCCGGCGGCTTCACCGCCGTCTGCGCGATGCCGAACACCGATCCGGTCACCGACAACCAGGCGGCGGTCGGCTTCATCGTCAGGCAGGCGCAGCGCGCCAATGCGGCGCGCGTCTACCCGATCGGCGCGATCTCGGTCGGGCAGAAAGGCGAGTCGCTCGCCGAGTTCGGCGAGATGGTCGGCGCCGGCGCGGTCGCGGTGAGCGACGACGGCAAGCCGGTGGTCAGCGCACAGCTGATGCGGAGTGCCCTCGAGTACGCGCGCACCTTCGGCATCCCGGTCGCCGATCACTGCGAGGAGCCGAC
>DASZNJ010000226.1:0-3929 GCA_035551575.1 Gemmatimonadaceae bacterium | reverse complement strand
AAGATGATGATCAACGCGCTCAACTCCGGCGCGAAGGTGTTCATGGCCGACTTCGAGGACGCGCTGTCCCCGACGTGGGAGAACGTCGTCAGCGGCCAGGCGAACTGCATGGAGGCCGTCCGCGGGACGATCGCGTTCACGAGCCCGGAGGGCAGGCG
The DNA here is from genome assembly GCA_035551575.1 of Gemmatimonadaceae bacterium. Lineage (GTDB taxonomy): Bacteria > Gemmatimonadota > Gemmatimonadetes > Gemmatimonadales > Gemmatimonadaceae > JABFXC01. The sequence goes on along the minus strand of DASZNJ010000226.1, from coordinate 3,771 downwards.
CTACGCGTTAGGCAGCAGGCCGGCGACGCTGGTGGTCCGCCCGCGCGGCTGGCACCTCGTCGAGCGGCACCTCGCCGTCGACGGCGTCCCGGTCTCGGCGAGCCTGTTCGACTTCGGGTTGTACCTGTTCCACAACGCGCGCGAGCTCGGTGCGCGCGGGTCGGGGCCGTACTTCTACCTGCCGAAGATGGAGAGCCACCTCGAGGCCAGGCTCTGGAACGAGGTGTTCGTCGCGGCGCAGCAGGCGCTCGGTATTCCGCGCGGGACGATCCGCGCGACGGTGCTGGTCGAGACCATCCTCGCCGCCTTCGAGATGGACGAGATCCTCTACGAGCTGCGCGATCATGCGGCGGGGCTCAACGCCGGCCGCTGGGACTATCTCTTCAGCGCGATCAAGAAGTTCGGCGCGACGGGCCCGATCTTCCCCGACCGCGCGCAGCTGACGATGACGATCCCCTTCATGCGCGCCTACACCGAGCTGCTGGTGAAGACGTGCCACCGGCGCGGCGCGCACGCGATCGGGGGGATGGCCGCATTCATCCCCAGCCGGCGCGACGCCGTCGTCAACGAGATGGCGCTGGCGAAGGTTCGCGAGGACAAGCTGCGCGAGTCGCGCGACGGCTTCGACGGGACGTGGGTCGCGCATCCCGACCTCGTGCCCGTGGCGGCCGCGGTGTTCGACGGGGTCCTTGGCCCCCGGCCCCACCAGAAGGAGCGGACGCGCAGCGAGGTCGACGTCCACGCCGCGCAGCTGACCGACTTCGCCGTCCCGGGCGGCAGCGTCAGCGAAGCCGGGGTCCGGGCGAACATCGACGTCGCCCTGCAGTACGTCGACGCCTGGCTCCGCGGCTCGGGTGCCGTCGCCATCCACAACCTGATGGAGGACGCCGCCACCGCCGAGATCTCCCGTTCGCAGCTCTGGCAGTGGGTGCAGCGCGAAGCATCGCTCGACGACGGCACGACCCTCGACCGTGGCCGCTACGCCGGGCTCCGTGACGAGACGCTGGCATCGCTGAAGCGCGACCGCGCCGACGCCGGGTCGCGCCTCGACGACGCGGCCGCGCTGCTCGACCGGCTGGTGCTCGACGAGGTCTTCACCGACTTCCTGACGGTGCCGGGGTACGAGCTGCTGCGCGCGGCAGGGCGTTAGGCGCGACTACGCGGCGCGGCTATCGCGGCGCCACGTAGTCGCGGCCCTTCCACGCAACGCGCCGGCCGCGGACGATCGCGCCGACGAAGATCCAGAGGAGCACGGCGGCGCCCAGCGGGAAGGTGAGCGCGTAGAGCGGCGACCGGCCGGCGCGTAGGTAGACCGCGGCCCAGCCGAGGAGCATCGCGGACACCGCCGTCGCCGCCCAGACCTGCGCGACAGCGGAAAGCGGCGCGCCGAGCAGCCCGGCGACGAAGACGAGCACCGGCGACAGCTCGGCCACCGGAAACGCCGTCAGGCCTAACGGAAAGAGGAGCCGCACCAGCCGGTGCGGGGGGAGCGCGTCGATCCCGCCGGCGAAGACGTTCTTCCGCCAGCCGCCGGCGATGCCGCGAAGCGACGTGTACATCCGTGTCGAGAGCTGCGTCGCCCCGAGGACGAGCGACGTGCGCTGGCCGGCGGTGAACAGGCGCTGCGCAAGCATCAGGTCTTCGGCGACCCTGTCGCGCACCGACGCGTGGCCGCCGATCGCCGCGTAGGCCGCACGGGTGATCGCGATGAACTGGCCGTTGGCGATCTTGTCCCACGGGTGGCGCGAGCGATTCACGGTCTCGGTCCCGCCGTAGCGCATCGCGAGCATCGTGAACACCTGTGCCTGGAGCACCGTCTCCCAGAAGCTCCCCATTTCCTGCGTCCCGGCGACGGTCACCATCCCGGCGCCGCGGGAGCGCATCGCGCTGACCGTCCGCGCGAGCAGGTCGGGTGCGTGGACGGTGTCGGCGTCGGTGAAGCAGAGAATCTCGCCCCGCGCCACGCTGGCCCCGGTCTGGCACGCCCACGGCTTCCCGAACCAGCCGGGCGGCAGCCCGGCGGCGGGCACGACCCGCATCCTCGGATCGGCGGCGGCGATCCGCGCCGCGATCGCCGCGGTCGCGTCGCGCGAGTGATCGTCGACGACGACCACCTCGAGGCGCGGCCAGGTCGTCGCCAGCACCGAGCGAAGGCAGCGCTCGATGTTCGCCTCCTCGTCGCGGGCCGGGATGATGACGGACACGAGCGGGGGGTCGGCGGGCGGGTCGGCACTCTCCTCCTCGAGCGACCGCGAGTCGGCGGCACGCCAGCCCGTCACCAGCGGTGCCAGGATCCAGGGAAGGGAGAGCGCCAGCCCGGCCAGCAGCTCGGGCTGCCTAACGTTCACCGGCGTCGCCGCGCCGCGGCCGGCCGAGCACCGCCGCGACCGCGAGGTCCCCCGTCACGTTCCCCGTCGTCCGGAACATGTCGGGGATCGTGTCCACCCCGAGCAGGACGCCGATCCCCTCGACCGGCACCCCGGCAGCGGAGAGCACGGGGACGAGGACGAGGATCGAGCCGCCGGGAATCGCCGGGATGCTGAAGGTCGTCAGCGCGATGGTGACGGCGATCGTCGCCAGCTGCAGGGGGCCGAGCGCGACGCCGAAGAGATGGGCGACGAAGATCACGCTCACCGTCTGCGCGACCGCGCTCCCGGCGCGAAAGGTGGCGGTCGAGAGCGGAAGGAAGAACCCGGTGATCGCCGCCGGGAGGAGCATCCGGTCGCGCGCCGTCTCGATCATCAGCGGGAGCGCGGCGAGCGAGGACCGCGACCCGAACGCCACCGCCTGCGCCGGGAGCGCGGCGCGGGCGAAGCGCGCGAGCGACGTGCGCCCCCCGATCGCCGCCAGCGGATAGAGCACCAGCGCCGTGAAGGCGACGGTCAGCACCACCGCGACGACGACGTACGAGACGAGCGCGCCAGCGGCCGACCCGCCGACCCGCACCGCCAGCGGGATCGCCAGGGCGAACACGCCTAACGGCGCGAGCGCGAGGATCCAGCGGACGAGCAGGATCATCGCGTCGTTGACACCCTCGAAGAAGCGGATCACCACCGCGCCCCGCTCGGGGGCGATCCGCGCCAGGGCGATCCCGGCCGCGAGCGCGAAGACGATGAGCGGAAGGATCGCGCCGTCGCTCGCCGCCTTGAAGGGATTCGCCGGTACGAGGTCGACGATCCACTGCCCGGCCGACGGCATCGCGGCCGCCGCCGGCGCGACGCTCGCCGCCGAGGCGCGCAGCGCCGCCGTCGCCGCCGGGTCGATCGGGACGAGGGCGAAGAGCGGTGGCGCCAGCAGCGCCGCGAAGGCCGCACCGGCAAACAGCACGGCGAGGAAGAGGACCAGCGCCCGCACTCCCACGGTGCCGACGGTGCGGGGATCGGGCGCCGTCGCGACCGCGACGACGAGGCTGGCGACGACGAGCGGCATCACCGTCATCCGGATCGCGCTCACGAACAGCGCGCCCGCCGGCTCGGCGATCGCCAACGCGATCCGCGTCGCGCCCCCTCCGCTGGCGACGAGGAGCATGCCGAGGGCGAACCCGGCGATGAGTCCGATCAGGACCTGCGCGGCCAGCGGGAGGCGCGGTCCGCGCGCGTTGGTGGGAAGAGACACGCGACAATCTCGCCCGGGGTGGTGACGCGCGTCCAGTGCATCGCCTGTCCTGCTCGCAGGTCAGCTCGTGAAAACGAAGAGCGCCCCACTCGCGTGGGGCGCTCTTCTCAGCGCAGGGTACGATCAGCGACCGCCGCCCTTGCCTCCGGACGAGCC
>DASZNJ010000225.1:0-3893 GCA_035551575.1 Gemmatimonadaceae bacterium | reverse complement strand
CGCCGTCCACCGTCAGGAACCCCGTGTCGATGCGCCCTCCCGCGCTGGCCGTGAGATGCGGGGAGCAAGGTCGGAGATGCGGAGGGATTACGCCAGGGGCCCTCATTGGTGAACGTGGGGTCACGTGAGCAAGATGGAGGTGCTCACGGAAGGTTCCGGCGTCCGGGGGGAGGAGAGCCAAGGGCCCAAGCCGCGAGACGGCCCGGGTGAGACCCGCTCCCTTCCCCCGGCGAGGAAGGCCCCAACCGACCACAGGGTGTTGCGCCCGAGCACCTGAAGCCCGGAGCGCCGGTCAATGAGGGATCGGTGAGACCTTCCTACGCCGGAGCCGAGCAGATCCAACTCGGCCACGGGAGGGACGGTATGGAAGGGGTGACAGCGCACCATTATTGTGGCATCGACTGGGCAAAAGACAAGCACGACGTGTGCGTGCTCGATCCTGCGGGCGGGGCACGTGATCGCTTCACCTTCGCCCACACGTTCGAGGGGCTGTCGGAAGCGATCCGGCGCCTGGACCGGCTGGGTTGCCGGGCGCAGCTGCCGATCGCCATCGAGCGGCCTTCGGGGCTTCTCGTCGACACGCTGGTGGCGGCCGGGTTCCCGGTCGTCCCGATCCATCCCAACGCGCTGAAGGCGACGCGGCCGCGCTACACGGCGTCCCAGGCGAAGGCCGATCCGAGCGACGCCTTCATCGTCAGCGACGTGCTGCGTACCGACGGCCATCGCTTTCAGGTTCTGCGGCCCCCGTCGGAGCAGACGCGGGCGCTGCGGGCGGCGGTGCGGGTGCGCGAGGACCTGGTGGGGATGCGCGTGAAGCTCGCCAACCAGCTCCGCGCCCATCTGGAGGAGTTCTGGCCCGGCGCCGCCATCCTCTTCGCCGACATCGACAGCGCCATCGCGCTGGCCTTCCTCGACACCTTCCCCACCCCGCAGAGCGCCGCCCGGCTGGGGGAAGCCCGTCTGGCGAGCTTCCTCAAGCGCCATCGCTACAGCGGCCGCCGCAGCGCGGCCACGCTGCTGGGCCGGCTCCGCGGCGCGCCCGTGGGGCTGGCCTCACCCGGGGAAGCCCTCGTGCGGGGGCGTCTCGTCCAGAGCCAGGTGGCAGTCCTGCGGAACCTGGTGAGCCAGATCAAGGAGACCGAGCGGGAGATCGAGGCCCTCCTCGCCAAGCACCCCGATGCTCCGCTCGTCCAGTCCTTCCCCCGCACCGGCTCGATCAACGCCGCGCAGATCATCGCGGAGCTCGGCGACGACCGCTGCCGCTTCGACTCCTTCGAGCACCTGGCGGCCGAGTCCGGCGCCGTCCCCGTCACCATCCAGTCCGGCAAGCACCGCAGCGTCGTCTTCCGCTTCGCCTGCAACAAGCGCCTCCGCCAGGCGCTCACCACCTGGGCCGACAACTCACGTCACGCCAGCGCCTGGGCCGCCGCCGCGTACCGCGACGCCCGCGCCCGCGGCCGCGATCACCCCCAGGCCGTCCGCATCCTCACCCGAGCATGGCTCCGCGTCCTCTGGAGATGCTGGCAGAACCGCGTCCCCTACGACCCTGCTCGACATACCCGGGCCCTCCCCTTCCTTGCTCCTCCACCTCCTTCCCTCGCCGCCTGACACCCCAGGGGTTGACACAGGGTGTCTCACCCGGCTCGCAAGACTCGCCTGCCCTCCCCCGCAAGCGGGGGAAGGCGGTCAGGTGTAGGCGGCGGAGTTAAAGTCTCACATATGGCGGTCGAAATGTCCCACTCGCGATCCTGACGCCGGGCGGTAGCCCGGTGTCGCCTTCACAGCGTGGCACCTTCACTCTTCGAGGGGGAGGTGCCTGTGATCGGGTGGGGTATCCGCGTGCTACTGATCCATCTACTGGAGCAAGGTCTCTCCAAGTCCGCGATCGCGGAGCGGCTGGGGATGGACCGCAGGACGATTCACCGCTGGATCGCCAGCGGAGAGCTGGAGGTCGATGCCGCGACGGGGATGCTGCCGCGGCCGGTGCGGCGCAGCAGCGGAGCGCGGAAGCTCGACGGGTTCCTGCAGCTGATCGCGACCCGGCTGAAGGACTTCCCGGAGCTGACGTCGGTGCGGCTGCTGGCGGAGATCCGCGCGGCGGGGTACACGGGCGGCTACACGCAGCTGAAGGAGCACGTGCGCCGGACCCGGCCTGCGGTGGAGCCGGAGCCGGAGCAGCGGTTCGAGACGGAGCCTGGCGTGCAGGGGCAGGTCGACTTCGCCACCGTACGCACCCCGTGGGGGACGCGGTACGCGCTCCTGGTGGTGCTGGGCTACTCGCGCCTGCTGTGGCTGCGCTTCTTCCCGCGGCAGGACATGCTCACGCTGATGGCGGGGCTCGAGGAGGCGTTCGCGTACTTCGGCGGGGTGCCGAAGGAGCTGCTCTTCGACCAGATGCGGAGCGTCATCACGGCGGACCTGCGCGACCAGGGGGATCGGTTGGTGGAGAATGCCGAGTTCCTGCGCTTCGCCGCCCACTGGGGTTTCCGCGTGCGCGCCTGCCGACCCTACCGCGCCCGGACGAAGGGGAAGGTGGAGCGGCCGATCCGCTACCTGCGCGGCAACTTCCTCTACGCGCGCGACTTCCTGGGCGACGAGGACCTGGCCGAGCAGGCGGCGCACTGGCTCGAGGGGACGGCGAACGTCCGTCTGCATCGCACGATCCGGGAGCAGCCGCGGGATCGCTTCGAGCGCGACGAGCGGCACGTGCTCCAGCCGCTCGCCGCCCGTCCGTACCGCTCGCTCATCCTGCTGCCCCGGGAGACGCCCGCGCCGGCGGTGCGCGGCACACCGCGCGTCGAGGTCGAGCGCCGGCCGCTGGCGGCCTATGCACGCATCGCGGCAGGTGGGCGATGATGAGCCTGCGCGACCAGATCCGCGCCCAGCTCGCGGACCTCAAGATGCCCGGCGCGCTGGAGGCCCTGGACGCCGTCCTCGCCCGCGTCGACGGCGGCCACCTGAGCGCACCCGAGGCCATCCGCGCGGTGCTGCATGCCCAGATCACGCTCCGCAACGCACGGCGCCTGGAGGCCGCCATGAGAAGCAGCCGGCTCCCCGCGGTGAAGACCTTCGCCGACTTCGACTTCTCCTTCCAGCCCAGCATCAGGCGCGAGCAGATCGACTCCCTCGCCACCCTCGGCTTCGTCGAGCGACGCGAGAACGTCGTCCTCCTCGGACCGCCCGGCGTCGGCAAGACCCACCTGGCCATCGCCCTCGCCATCGCCGCCGCCCAGCACGGCCGCCGCGTCTACTACGGCACCCTCGGCGAGCTCATCACCTCGCTGGAAGAGGCCCAGACCGCGGGCAAGCTCATCCCGCGCATGAAGACGCTGACGCACCCGGCTCTGCTCGTCGTCGACGAGATCGGATACCTCCCCATCTCCCGCACCGGCGCCATGCTCTTCTTCCAGCTCATGGGCCGCCGCTACGAGAGAGCCTCCACCGTGCTCACCTCCAACAAGGGCTTCGAAGAGTGGGGTGAGGTCTTCGGCGACGACGTCATGGCCGCCGCCCTCGTCGATCGGCTGCTGCACCACTGCCACATCGTCAACATCCGCGGCAACAGCTACCGCATGCGCCATCACGCCGACCTCTGGGCACAGAACCACCGACACGACGGGGACTCGGCCTCCGCCTCGTCTCCCTCGCCGCGGAAAGGAAGATCAACGGAGGTCACGGCCTGACACGGGCTCGCCTCCCGCTGGGACATTTCGACCGCCAGATGTGAGACATTCGAACCCGGCGTTGACATCAGGCCGCGGTGCATGCCGAAGGGGTGCGCCCGCACACGGGCTCCACGGCGGCCGCGCCGACAGGCCGGCGGCTGCGCCGTGCCGCGGGACGTGAGATCGTCGGGAGATCCAGCCTCGGGGGCCCTCACCGCCGACAGGCCG
>DASZNJ010000224.1:0-16925 GCA_035551575.1 Gemmatimonadaceae bacterium | reverse complement strand
TTCGCCGCAGCCGCATGTCGAACGTCCCCTGCGCCGTCGCCTGCCCCGCCGCCGCCTCGACGAACGAGGGCGCGACCGCGATCGCCCCGCCCCCCGCCGTTAGGCGGAAGGACACCGAGTCGGGTGCGCTCCCCTGCACCGGGTACTGCGGCACGACGAGGTATCTCGCCGCCGTGTCGTTGAACTGCGCGCTCGGCCCGGGATAGCTCACCACCGCGCCGGAGAGCGGCGGCACCGAGATCGCGCTCGCCCGCGATGCGATGCGCGACGGCCCCGCCAGCGGTCCCGGCGACACGTCGAGCTGCGCGGAACCCTCACCGAACGTGCCGAACACCGCGTTCGCGCCGCACTTGTTGAGCGAGCCATCGACGCCAGCTACCCGCTCGGAGGAGCAGGCGGCGAGCGCGGCGGTCGAGAGCGCACCGACGACAATACGCAGACGACTGGAAGTCATGGTTCTCCGGCGAGGACGGATCAGCAACGTACCGCCGGCAGGCGGGAACGTTCCGGGCCGAACAATAGTGTTGCGCCATGCGGCCCGGCCAGCCCCAACTTCCGCGAGCCCGGCACTGCCGGGCTAACACTAACGGCATCAAGGGCTTAGCCCTGGCCAGGATAGCTTTGCGTCTCGTTCGCCGTATGAGTATTATCACTGAATGTCCTTCGTTCACCTCCACTGCCACTCGGAGTACTCGCTCCTCGACGGCGCAAACCGGATCGACAGCCTGATCGCGCGCGCGCTCGAGCTCGAGCAGCCCGCGCTCGCGATCACCGATCACGGCAACATGCACGCGGCGTGGGAGTTCCAGGAGAAGGCGCGCAAGGCCAGGCTGCGCCCGATCCTCGGCATGGAGGCGTACGTCGCACCCGGCGACCGCAAGCTCAAGGCGCGCCCGGCGCCGGGAATGAAGCCCTACTACCACCTCGTCCTCCTCGCGCAGAACGCGGTCGGCTACCGCAACCTCGTCAAGCTCTCGTCGCTCGCGTACGCCGAGGGCTTCTACGTGAAGCCGCGCGTCGACCGCGAGCTCCTCGCGAAATACGCCGAAGGGATTGTCGTCACCTCCGCCTGCCTCGCCGGCGAGGTCGCCCAGCACCTCATGGCGAACGAGTACGACAAGGCGAAGGAAGCGGCCGCGTGGTACGCGGAGCTCTTCAAGGGCCGCTACTATCTCGAGGTGCAGGCGCACGACTCGGAGGGACAGGCCGGGCTGAACGACCGGATCTTCAGGCTCGCCGAGGACGTCGGCCTCCCCGTCGTCGCGACCAACGACGCGCATTTCCTCAAGGCCGCCGACCACGACGCTCACGACATCCTCCTCTGCATCGGCCTCGGCAAGGATCGGAACGACGCCGATCGCATGCACTACGACCAGGGGCTGTACTTCAAGAGCGCCCCCGAGATCGCCGCCCGCTTCCCCGGACGCGCCGACGTCCTCGAGAACACCCTCGCGATCGCCGAAGACGTCAACATCGAGTTCGGGAAGAAGTATCACGTCCCGTCCTTTCCGCTCCCCGCCGGGGTCGCGACCGAGAACGATCTCCTCGTCCGCCTCGCCACCGAGGGCGCCGTCGAGCGTTATGGCGATCCGCTCCCCCCGGAAGTCGCCGACCGGTTGAAGTACGAGCTCGACGTCATCCTCAAGACGGGCTACGCCGGCTACTTCCTCATCGTCTACGACTTCATCAAGGCCGCGCGCGACCGCGGCATCCCCGTCGGCCCCGGCCGCGGCTCGGCCGCCGGATCGCTCGTCGCCTACGCGCTGAAGATCACCAACGTCTGCCCGCTCAGGTTCGACCTCCTCTTCGAGCGCTTCCTCAATCCCGAGCGCGTCTCGATGCCCGACATCGACGTCGACTTCTGCTTCGAGCGGCGCGGCGAGGTGATCGAGTACGTCCGGCAGAAGTACGGAAAGGAGTCGGTCGGCCAGATCGTCACCTTCGGGACGATGAAGTCGCGCGCCGCGATCAAGGACGTCGGCCGAACGTTAGGCTTCACCCCCGCCGAGACCGACGCGCTGGCAAAGCTGATTCCCAACGCGCCGAACTTCAGCCTGACGGTGGCCGAGGCGATCGAGCAGATCCCCGACGTCGCGAAGCTCTACAAGGGCGACGAGCGCTATCACCAGCTCCTCGACTACGCCAGGGCCCTCGAGGGGCTGTCGCGACACACCGGTGTCCACGCCGCCGGCGTCGTCATCGCCCCGGGCCCCCTCGACGACTACGTGCCGACCTGCACCCAGTCCTCGAAGGGAGCGGGCGCCGGCGACGACGAGTCGGTCGTCGTGACGCAGTACGACATGAACGCGCTCGAGAAGGCCGGGATGCTCAAGATGGACTTCCTCGGCCTCACGACGCTGACCATCCTCACCGACGCGATCGCGTCGATCGAGCGGCGCACCGGCACCAGGGTCGACCTCGACGCGCTTCCCCTCGACGACGAAGCGACCTACAAGATGCTGCGCGCCGGCCGCACCGCCGGCGTCTTCCAGTTCGAGTCGCCGCTCGCCACCGACGTGCTGCGCCGGATGCGCTGCGACCGCTTCGACGACCTCGTCGCCTCCAACGCGCTGCTGCGCCCCGGACCGCTCGATACCGGGATGCACCTCGTCTACATCAACCGCAAGCGCGGCGAGGAGCCGGTCCGGTACGCGCTCCCCGAGCTCGAGGCGATCCTCAGCTCGACATACGGCGTCATCACCTACCAGGAACAGGTGATGCGCATCGCGCAGACGCTCGCCGGCGTCTCGCTCGCGGAGGCCGACGTCCTCCGCAAGGCCGTCGGCAAGAAGGACGCGGAGCTCATTCGCACGGAGCTCGGCAAGTTCATCGAGAAGGCGATCGCGCGCGGCCACGACCCGAAGATCATCGAGGACCTCGCCGGCCAGATCGAGACCTTCGGCCGCTACGGCTTCAACAAGTCGCACTCGGTCGCATACTCGATCATCTCGTACCACACGGCCTGGCTGAAGGCGCACTACCCCGCCGACTTCATGGCCGCGCTCCTCTCCGCGTGCATCGGCGACACCGACAGCGTCGTGAAATACATCAACGAGGCACGCGAGCTCGGCATCGAGATCCTCCCTCCCGACGTGAACGAGTCGGGCTACAAGTTCACCGTCATCGGCGACAGGCAGGTCCGCTTCGGGCTTGGTGCCATTCGCAACGTCGGGCGCACCGCGATCGACTCGATCCTCGCCGCGCGCAAGGAGGGTCCGATCACCTCGCTCAACGAGCTCTGCGAGAAGGTCGACCTCCGGATGTGCAACAAGCGGGTCTTCGAGGCGCTCATCGGTGCCGGCGCGCTCGACAACCTCGGCGGCCACCGCGCGCAGTACGCGAAGGCACTCGATGACGCCATCGCCGAGGCCGCGCTCAAGCAGGAGGAAAAGGCGAGCGGCCAGGTCTCGCTCTTCGGCGATCCGTCGTCGAATGGCGGCACCAGCTCGCGAGGGACGAAGCACGAGCTGCCCGCCGCGTCGCCGTGGCCCGAATCGGAGCGCCTGCAGAAGGAAAAGGAGATCCTTGGCTTCTACATCTCCGGGCATCCCCTCGAGCCCTATCGCACCGAGTGCGAGCTGTTCGCCAGCCACACGGTCGCCCAGCTCGGCACGTGGACCGGCGACCCCATGACCCTCGGCGTCGTCATCACCGCGGTGAAGAAGCAGATCTCCAAGAAGTCGGGCGCCGAGTTCGCGCGGTTGACAGTGGAGGATTTTTCGGGATCTTCCGAGGTGCTCGTCTTCCCCGAGGCCTGGGCGAACCTCTCGCACCAGATCCGGGTCGACGTGCCAGTGCTGCTCAAGGGTGGGTATTCGAAGCGTGACCAGGGCGGCGAGAGCCCGACGTTCATCGTCGAGACGGTGACGCCGCTGGCCGCGGTTCAGCATAGCGGGCAGGTCGCGATCGCGATCCAGCTCGCGCTCGGCGCGAAGATCGCGCCCGAGATCATGGAAGACGTGCGCTCCGTCGTCGAGGCGCACCCGGGGCCGTCCGCGCTTGAGCTGCACTGGAGCGACGGGAACGGCTCGCGGGCGCGGCTGCGCTCACGCTCGTTGAAGCTGTCGGCGACGAATGCCGCGCTCACCGAGCTCCGCGCGGTCCTCGGGACGGAGCGCGTCAAACTCGTACGCGGCGGCTGAGTGCCTAACGGTAGCAGCGACCGACAGGGAGCGTTCTGACGATGGCCAGTGCACCGGTAATGGAGTTCGAGAAGCCGATCGCCGAGCTCGAGAAGCAGATCGACGAGCTGAAGCGGCTCGCCGACGGCCAGCGCCTCGATGTCAGCGACGAGATCACCCCGCTCGAGAAGAAGCTCTCGAACCTGCGCGAGGAGATCTACAAGAACCTGAGCCCCCTCCAGCGGGTGCAGGTCGCGCGCAACAACAAGCGCCCCTTCACCCTCGATTACATCCGGCTCGTCTTCACCGACTGGATCGAGCTCCACGGCGACCGCGCCTTCCGCGAGGACGCCGCCATCGTCGGCGGCTGGGCGCGCCTCGACGGCGAGACCGTCATGGTCATCGGCCACCAGCGTGGCCGCGACACCAAGGAGAACCTCAAGCGCAACTTCGGGATGCCCCACCCCGAGGGGTATCGCAAGGCACTCCGCCTGATGAAGCTCGCCGAGAAGTTCCACGTCCCCGTGCTCACCTTCATCGACACCCCGGGTGCGTGGGCGGGACTCGGCGCCGAGGAGCGAGGCCAGAGCGAGGCGATCGCCCGCAACCTCTACGAGATGGCGAGCCTCAAGGTCCCCATCATCGCCACCGTGATCGGCGAGGGCGGCTCCGGCGGCGCCCTCGCGTTGGGCGTCGCCGACCGCGTGATGATGCTCGAAAACGCCGTCTACTCGGTGATCACCGTCGAGGGCTGCGCCGCGATCCTCTGGAAGGACGGGAAGAGCCCGGAGATGCGCGAGCGCGCCGCGTCGGCGCTGCGCATCACCGCCCCCGACTTGTTCGAGCTCAAGGTGATCGACGAGATCATCCCCGAGCCGCCTGGCGGCGCGCACTCCAACCAGGAAGACACCGCCAAGGCCGTCCAGGAGGCGCTCATCCGCAACGTCGACGAGCTGCGGAAGTACAAGCCGGACAAGCTCGTGCGCCGCCGCCGCGAGAAGTACCTCGGCATGGGCCGGGTCGCCGAGGACTAGCCGCACCCCGCGCCCGCGGGGTTAGATTTCCCCCGTGTCCGCGCTTCTCGAAGTTTCGTTCAAGGGCAACCGCCGCGAGTTCTTCCTCTGGGACGGCGACGCCGCCCCGGCGGTGGGGGCTGCGGTCGTCGTCGAGGTCGATCGCGGCGAGGACCTCGGTCGGATCCACGCGACAGGGGAGCTGGCCACGAAGCGCTTCGCCGGCGTCCCGCATGGCGCGATCGTTGGCCAGGCGTCGCGAAAGGTCCTCCGTGTCGCGGGGGCCGACGAGATCAAGCGCGAGGCCGAGCTACGTGCCGAGGACGAGATCGCCCGCCGCAAGGCGATGGAGCGCGTCCGCGCCCACGGCCTCGTCATGAAGCTCACCGACGCCGAGTGGCAGTGGGACCGCAAGAAGCTCACGATCTACTTCAGCGCCGAGAAGCGCGTCGACTTCCGCGCGCTCGTGCGCGAGCTGGCGACGATGTTCCGCACGCGCATCGAGCTCAAGCAGATCGGGGTCCGCGACGAGGCGAAGCGCCTGGACGGCATCGGCCGCTGCGGCCGCCAGTACTGCTCCGCGTCGTGGCTTCCCGAGCTGCGCCCCGTCAACCTCGGCGTCGCCAAGGACCAGAAGCTCTCGCTCAATCCCTCGCAGATCAGCGGATCCTGCGGGCGCCTGATGTGCTGCCTGCGCTACGAGCACGAGTTCTACGTGCAGTCGCGCAAGCGCTTTCCGAAGGAAGGGAAGATCATCGTCACCGCGCGCGGTGAGGAGAAGATCGTCGCCAACGACATCTTCAACGACCGCGTTACGCTGCGCGACCCTAACGGCGAGACACGCATCATCGCGCTCGCCGAGCTCCGCCGTGAGATGGGCGGCGATGCCGAGACCCTTTCCCCTGCGGCCGGCGGCGACCCCTTCGTCGTCCCTGCCGAGCAGCATGACGTCGCCCTCGACGCCGCCGTCAGCGGCGCCGACATCAGGCCGGAAACCGAGGGAGACGTCGCCGTGGCGATGGGGGAAAGCGTCCAGGGGGGCGACACGCCCGTGCAGCGCGACCGGCGCCCGCATCGCCGGCGAGGCCGCCGCGGCGGCCGGCGGGGGCGGGAGACGCGCGGCCCGGACGACGGTGGTTCGCCCAAGGGTGGCGCGGACAGCTCGGATGACGGCTCCTCGACACAGGGAAACTGACAGGCGTGGCTCGCTTCTACATCACGACGGCCATCGATTACGCGAACGGCGACCCCCACATCGGCCACGCCTTCGAGAAGATCGGCGCCGACGCCATCGCCCGCTTCCATCGCATGAATGGCAGCGACGTCCATTTCCTCATCGGGATGGACGAGCACGGGCAGAAGGTCGCGCAGACCGCCGAGGCCCGCGGTGTGTCGCCGCAGGAGCTGGTGGATGGCATCGCCGGGCACTTCCTCGCCATGTGGAGGCGCCTGAACATCAGCCACGACCAGTTCATCAGGACCACCGATCCCCGCCACAAGGCGGGGGTCCAGGCGCTCCTCGAGCGCATCTTCGCCCGGAATCCCGGCGACTTCTTCGAGCGCTCGTACGAGGGCTGGTACTGCGTCGGCTGCGAGTCGTTCAAGCAGGACGCGGAGATCGTCGACGCAAAGTGCGTCCTCCACCCGACGCGCACCCTCGAGTGGGTGCAGGAACGGAACTGGTTTTTCCGGTTGAGCCGCTACCAGGAATTTCTCCGCGCGCACATCGAGAAGCATCGCGACTTCATCCAGCCGGAGAGCCGGCGCAACGAGGTGCTCGGCTGGCTCGATCAGGGGCTGGAAGACATCAGCGCCAGCCGCACGCGCTTCACCTGGGGGGTCCCCTTTCCGCGCCCTACCAGCGACGGCGAGCAACAGACGACATATGTCTGGTTCGATGCCCTGCCGAACTACCTGACGGCGACGGGCTTCCCCAGCGTCGAGAGCGACCAGCGCTGGCCGGCGCAGCTGCATGTCGTCGGCAAGGACATCACGCGCTTCCATGCGATCATCTGGCCGGCGATGCTCGCTGCGGCCGAGCTCCCGCTCCCCGAACGCGTCTGGGCGCACGGCTTCGTCCTGCTTGGTGGCGACCGCTTCAGCAAGTCTGCCGGGGTGAAGCTCGACCTCGTCGAGGCCATTGATCGCTACGGGCCAGATGCATTCCGCTATTTCCTGCTCCGCGAAGTCCCCTTCGACGGCGACGGCAACTTCTCGTGGGAACGCTTCGAGGAGCGGTACAACTCCGACCTCGCGAACGCGTGGGGCAACCTGGTCAGTCGATCCGTCGCGATGATCGAGAAGTATCGCGGGGGAATCACTCCGGCCGGCCCGCCGGACGCCACCGATGAGGCCGACCGTGCTGACGTCGCGGCCTACGTGGCTGCGCTCGACGGGAGCACCGGCTATCTGCTCCACGAGGCGCTCAGGATCGTGATGCGCATGGCTGCCCGGGCGAACGAATACGTCCAGAGCTCAGCGCCGTGGACAGTGGCCAAGGACCCAGCGAGGTCGCAACAGTTGGACGCCACCCTTGCGGCACTTTCAAGACAGATAGCCAGACAGTGCGCGCTTCTTGCGCCAATAATGCCCGAGAAGGCGCAGGCCGCATGGGCGCAGCTCGGGGGGCCGGGAAACGTGGGCGACCAGGAGATCCGCGGACTCGCGGCGCTCACCACGGCGGGATGGCGCGTCATGAAAGGGGACCCGCTCTTCCCGAAACCGGTACCCCGGGACACCTGAGCACGGTACGCCGCGTACAGGCGTGGCGTGGCTCCTGTCACATTACTGCCGGGTCCGTTACAAAGCCTCTCTCCCGACCGTCTTTCCTCGAGACGCGCCGCCCATTCGGGGTGGTCATTCGCGAGAGGAATTATGGCTCAGAGACGCTGGACACTGCTGGTCGTTCCCGAGGGCTCGACGGAGTCCCCGCGAAGCTACGCGGTCAGCGCCCGCTCCCTCCGCGCGCTGACCACGACCGCCGGGATCGTTGGCCTGATCGCGCTCATCGGGCTCGGCGTCGCGATCACGACGTATGCGACCCCGAGTGGGCGTGCCGCCCGCGCGGACGCCGAGCAGTTGGGGGGTGAGCTCACGGAGCTGCGCCAGAAGCTCGCCGTCCTTCAGGACACCATCCGCGCCATCAGCGTTCGTGACGAGCGCGTGCGGACGCTGGCGGGGCTCGCCCCGGTCGACTCCGCGGTCCGCGAAGCGGGGATCGGCGGGCCGGGCACCCCGTCGCTGGACAGGGATGCGCTGTACAAGTCCGATCCGACGTTAGGCAGGCTCGCCTTCGATGCGCGCACCGACCTCGATGCGCTGATCCGGCGCGCGAACATCCTCTCGGCCAGCTTCGCCGAGGTGACCGACACCCTCGCCCGCAACAACCAGCGCCTGGCGAGCACTCCGTCGATCATGCCGACCGCCGGCTGGCTCTCGAGCCAGTTCTCGATGCACCGCTTCCATCCGATCCTCCACATCTCCCGCCCGCACGAGGGCATCGACGTCAGCGCTCCGATGGGCGCACCCGTCGTCGCCCCGGCCTCGGGAGTCGTCATCACCGTCACCCAGCAGCGGGGCTACGGTCTCGTCCTCGAGATCAACCACGGCAACGGGCTGGTGACGAAGTACGCGCACCTTTCGCGCGTGAACGTGAAGCAGGGACAGCGCGTCACGCGCGGCCAGACGATCGCCAACGTCGGCAACAGTGGGCTCTCGACCGGCCCGCACCTGCACTACGAGATCCACGTCGACGGGCGCGTCGTCGACCCGCTCAAGTTCGTACTGCCCGACGCGATCCCGGACTGACGGTCCGCGGAATCCGGCGCGCGCGGGTCGCGACGGGAACGGGAACATGATGGGGCGGCCGGATGATCCGGCCGCCCCATCGCGCACCGCGGCCGTCCGGGCGTGGCGCGCCCCTCGGAGCCGCGCGCCGACGATCGCCTGCACGCGCTCGCCAGGCTCCTTCACATCCCCGAGCGGCACCTGGACGGAATCTCCTCAGTCACTGTCGCTATCCCCTCCGCGACGGCCTCCTCGAAGGCATCGACGACAGGATCACGGTCCTGACGTGGATCTCGCCTAGGGCTTCCGCGATGATGTCTGCTTCTTCCTGAAGCCTTGCGCGGGATTCCCGGAATTCCGTCGCGACCGGGAGAATCGGCAGAACGCCGTCGTCGCCGCGCGCTCGACCGCCTGAAATCCCGACCTTTACAGGCGTCAGCAACGTGTTATCTATTGACAAGGTTTCTTAATGGGCCGATACTCGGCGCATTAACGACTTCTCATGGCGGCCGGTCAGCGGAATTCCAGCCTCGCCCACCCCCTCCATAGTTGTCCTTCGAGGCGTTTCAACACCCGCAGCGTGAGTTCTGCCGCGTCGGCCTGTCCCCGACCCGAGTCGTCTCCCCTTCCTGACTCACGGAGGTTCTCCACCAGCACCGGCCTGCCCTGCGCGGGCCACCCACACACCCCCGACGCTCCGGTGAGCGCCGGGCCATCGGCATCTCGTGCCTACCGATATCCGAGGAAATCTGGAGATGTTATCACGTCAGTTCGGAAGGCTGCTCGCGATCGCAGCCGCACTCGCGTCCGTGCCGCTTGCGGCCAACGCGCAAAGCGTCATCACTGGACGCGTCATCGAACGAGCTTCGCAGCGTCCGATTCCCGACGTCTCGGTCCGGATTTCGGGCACGACCGTCGGCGCCCGCACCAACGAGCTGGGTGTCTACCGGATCGTCAACGTGCCGGCGGGTGAGGTCCTCCTCCGCGCAACTCGCATCGGATTCGCGGCGTCGAGCCGCACCGTCACCGCGACCAACGGGATCGTCGAAGGAATCGACTTCGCGCTCGAGCCGGCGGCGACGATCCTCGACGAAGTCGTCACCAACGCGGTGACAGGTCAGGCCGAGAGCCGCCGCTCGCAGGGCACCAACGTCGGCAACATCGACGCGGCGGCCATCGAGAAGGCGCAGATCAACAAGTTCACCGACGTGCTCACCGGTCGCACCGCCGGCGTGACGGTCCAGGGAACCTCCGGGACGGCCGGTACCGGCCAGCGGATCCACATCCGCGGCGCGAACTCACTCTCGCTTTCCAACGAGCCGCTGATCTACGTCGACGGGACGCAGATCTCGAACGGGAACAACATCGACGTCGGCTTGGGGGGCCAGGCTGTCTCGCGCCTCAACGACATCGCTTCAGAAGACATCGAGAGCATCGAGGTCCTCAAGGGTCCCGCCGCGACCGCGATGTACGGTACCAGTGCCGCGAACGGCGTTCTCCTCATCACGACGAAGCGCGGACGCGCGGGCGCGGCCCGCTGGAACGCATTCGCCGAGACCGGAAGCACGAAGGACGTGACGGACTATCCGGCGAACTACTCGCTATACCGCCTGGTAACGCCGGGCGCTCCGCTCGTCAACACGAGCGGCGGGTACAACAGCGCGGCCCGCCCGAACTGCCTCAACTACCTTCGGGCGCAGGGGCTCTGCACGTACGATTCGGCTGCCGTGTTCAACACGCTGACCGACAAGCGCACGACCCCCTTCGTCACCGGCAACATCATGACCGCCGGATTGAACGTCGCCGCCGGCGGTGACCAGACACAGTACTACCTCGGCGTCGACAACCAGACCGAGCAGGGTGTCGTCGAGTTCAACACCCTGCGCAAGCTTGCTGTTCGCGCGAACCTGAACACGAGCCTGAACAAGAAGATGGATTTCTCGCTCTCGTCGGGGTACACGCGCAGCAACGGCGCATTCCCGCAGAACGACAACAGCATCTTCAGCCCGCTCATCAACGGGCTTGTCGGGACCGCATTTTACTACGCGCCGACCGGCACCCAGAAGCAGAACCCCCTGAATTACCGCGCCTACTCGATCAGCCAGCTCGCCGAGTTCGTCGGACATCAGGACGTCGATCACTTCACCGTCGGCACCGTCGGCAACTATCGCCCGCTGACGTGGCTCACGGCGAACGCAAATCTTGGCCTCGATTACTTCAGCCGCTTCGACTATCGCTCGCTGCAGCCCGGGCGCCTGCCGATCGCGGCGTCCTACAAGGACGGCAACCGGGAGTCGACGCACGCGTCGCAGTACCTCTACACCGGGACTGGCTCGCTCAGTGCACGCTTCGATCCCCTCGAGACACTGCGCTCGACGACCACTGCCGGCGGCTCGTACAGCCGGTCACTGCTGCAGAGCACCTACGGATTCGGCGCCGGCATCGTCGAGGGGACGCGCAACCTGGGCGCGACAAGCTCGCTCTTCGCCGTCGACGAGGGCTTCAATGAGGTCATCTCCGTCGGTGCATTCGCGCGTCAGGAACTGGCCTGGCGTGACCGCATCTTCCTCGCCGGCTCGCTGCGCGCCGACGACAACAGCGCGTTCGGTCTCAACTTCGACCGCATCTTCTACCCGGGCGTGAACGCGTCATGGGTGATCGGCGACGAAGACTGGTTCCCGAAGAACGACTACCTCTCGAGCTTCCGCGTCCGCGCCGCCTATGGCCGCTCGGGACAGCGACCGAACTTCCGTGACGCCACCACCTACTTCGCACCGGTCGCGGTCCAGATCGGCGCAGCTGAAGTCCCGGCGGTGACGCTCAACGGCACCGGCAATTTGCTGCTGAAGCCGGAAAAGACGGACGAGTACGAGGGCGGGGCGGACATCGGCCTCTGGAAGGACCGCGCTTCGTTCCAGATCACCGCGTTCACCAAGAAGTCGCGCGACGCGCTGATCCGCCGCAGCATCCAGCCGTCGGCCGGATTGACGGCCAGCCGTTTCGAGAACCTCGGTGGCATCAGCAACAGCGGCATCGAGGCGCAGCTCGACCTTCGCGCGCTGCAGACCGATCGCGTCGAGCTCAACGTGCACCTGACCGCGAGCTCGCTGAGAAACCGCATCGACAAGCTCGGCAAGGGCGTTGCGCCGATCTCGCTCAACCGCGGGTTGCAGCTGCATCGCGAAGGTTACTCGGCCGGCTCGTTCTGGCAGCGGCCGATCTACTACAACGACGCGAACAAGGATGGCCTGATCGCGCCGAGCGAGGTCACGTTAGGCGATACCTCGGTCTACGTGGGACCGTCCCTTCCGACGTGGAACCGGTCGGCCAGCGCGGACATCCGCCTGTTCAAGGTTCTTCGCGTCTCGACGCTGTTCGAGGGCCGCGGTGGCAACAAGACGGCGAACTTCGGCGAGTACTTCCGCTGCGGCTCCGCCAACCCGGTTCGCGGCTGCGCTGCGACCGGTGCGGTCAGCCCATCGCTCAGGGAGCAGGCAGCGCACGTCGCCGCCTACCGGCTCGGTACGCGCGGCACCAGCACCGCCCTGTACGTGGAGAACGGTGGCTTCGTGAAGTGGCGCGAGCTGGCGATCACGCTCGAGGCGCCGGAAGACTGGGTTGGCTACGTGCGCACGGCGGGGGTGAAGGGTGTCAGCCTGACCTTCGCCGGACGTAACCTGCATACCTGGACCAGCTATTCCGGTCTCGACCCCGAAATCGTCGAAGCCGGAACGACCCTGTTCAACCAGAGCGAGTTCAACACCCAGCCGACGCCGCGCTACTACACGGCTCGCCTCAGCGTCAACTTCTGACGGACACGGAGAGATCAATAGATGCGATTCATTTCTTTCGAGGGCCGAATGACCCGCTGGAGCGCGCTGCTCGGCGTGGTCGCCCTCACGACTGCCGCGTGCAACACGAAGGATGTGTTGAACGTGTACGATCCCGCGGTTGCCACTCCGGGGTCGCTGCAGACTGCCGGCGCCGTGCCGACCGTTTACTACGGCGCCGTCGGTGACTTTGCTGCGGCGTGGGATGGCAACGGCCTGACCGATGCATTCGTACCGACGAGCGGGCTGCTGGCCGACGAGTTCCGTTCGTCCGACACATTTACGACGCGTAACGACGCAGACCGGCGCACACAGGCCGCCCCGGCGAACGGAAATCTGTCCGATAACTCATACGTTGCGCTCCATCGCGCGCGGCGCTCGCTCGAAGTTGGAGCGACCCTGGTCGGGAAGTTCAATCCCGCGACCGACCCGCGCATCTCGGAGCTGACCTCGCTGGCAGGCTATACGTACCTGCTGTTCGGCGAGGGGTTCTGCGGCAACGTTCCGATTCCCCCGACTTCGAAGGCCGAGGAGATCGTGCCTGCCGCCGGCTCCAGCACCAAGGACCTGTTCGACACAGCGGCCGTTCGCTTCAACGCGGCGATCGCCGGTCTGGGTGCCTCACCGAGTGGCGTACCTGCCACCACCAGTCTCAACCTGGCGCGCGTGGGCCTTGGCCGCGCGCTCCTCGACGCGGGCAAGTATCCGGAAGCGCTTGCGGCAGTCGCCGCCGTTCCGACGTCCTTCGTCTACAAGGTCTATTACTCATCGAACACGGGCCGAGAGCAGAACTCGCTCTGGAACCTGAACGGCTCGAACAACCGATACACGATGGCCGATTCGGAAGGAACAAATGGCTTGGACTACCGGAGCGCTAACGATCCACGCATTCCGTGGAAGCGTCTCGGCAACGGCTTCGATAATGTCACGCCCGTGTACCAGCAGCTCCTGCAGCCGACCGCCGACGCGGACGTTCCGCTCGCCGATGGCGTCGAGGCGCGGCTGATCCAGGCCGAGGCGCTGCTCAAGGCTGGCAACGCGACTTGGATCGACACGCTGAATGTGCTCCGGGCTAACTACGCGGCGCTTCAGGCTGCGCGCTATGCCGACTTCCCACTCGTCTCGGCCACCGACTCGGTCACGGCGACCACCTTGGCACCGCTCGTCGACCCCGGCACCGCCACGGCGCGGGTGGACATGCTCTTCCGTGAACGGGCCTTCTGGCTCTACGCGACCGGTCACCGCCTCGGCGACCTGCGTCGCCTGATCCGCGACTATGGGCGGACGGCAAATTCCGTCTTCCCGACGGGCTCATCGCCGAAGCACGGCGTGTTCGGCGACGACGTGAACCTGGTCATCGCCTTCGCGGAGCAGAACAACACCGCGTACAATCCCGGGGCGTGCGTTTCGACGACCCCCTGACCTGCGATCTCTGCTGACGAAGAAGAGCGGGGGCCGGAAGGCCCCCGCTCTTCCGTTATCCGCTCCTGCGACTCGTGACTACTGCTCGTCGGGAATTCGAGTGCGCACCACGATCGCGCCGTTGCCACCCTCGGTTCCGTACAGGGGCGTCGCTTCGAGCGACGTCAGGACACGAATCCAGGCGATGTTGTCGGCCGGGATCTCGTGCAACGCGGCGACGCTGAGCCGCTGCACGTCGTCGACGACCAGGAGCATCTGGGCGCTCAGTACCAGGCTGCTCCGCCCGCGGGAGGTCGCCTGCACGTCGCGCGTCAGGGTCATCTGCCCGCGCACCTCGCTCAGCGAGATGTGCGTGTTCGCGAGACGGAGCGCCTCGAACGCATCCGTCGCCCCGGTTCGCACGATGTCCTCGCGCGTGATGAGGTTCGGGTCGCGGCGGGGCTTCGACTCTGTCTGGTGGTGCGCTGTGGCGCATGCACACAGGTTCAACCCGAGTAGCGCGCTCGCCCCGATACTGCACAATTGCCGCATGAGGTCACCCCCTGCGTAACGGTCGCGTTCGCGCCGTGCGTGCTGCACGCACGGTCGAGCGGACCCTGGTCCTGACAGCCATGCACCACGTTGTGCGCCGGCAGCCGGCCCGTCAAGCGAAGAAGGGCGGTCGCCATCGCGACCGCCCCCCTTCTCCACCCGTGCTGCAGCCCGGTCAGGGCGTCGCGCCCGCCGGCTTCGAGAAGTCCACGGTCGGCGGCGCGTTGCGCATCGCCGGATCCGTCACCTCGAAATACTTCCGCTGCTTCGCGCCGGTGATCTTCGCGGTGAGCGCCGTCGGGAACTGGCGGATGTAGGTGTTGTACTGCTTCACCGCCTCGTTGTAATCGGTGCGCGCCACCGCGATCCGGTTCTCCGTCCCCGTCAGCTCGTCCTGCAGCTGGCGGAAGTTGGCGTCGGCCTTCAGCTGCGGATAGTTCTCCGAGATCGCGAGCAGCCGCCCTAACGCTCCGGTCATCTGCGCGTTCGCGTTTGCCATCGCCTCGGGATCGCCCCCGCCCTTGGCCGCGAGGAGGCGCGACCGCGCGTTCGCGACCTCGGTGAAGATCGTCTCCTCATGCTGGGCGTACCCCTTCACCGTGCTGACCAGGTTCGGGATCAGGTCGGCGCGCCGCTGGATCTGAGTCTCGATCTGCCCCTGCGCCGCGCTTGCCTGCTCGTCGTACGTCTGGATCGTGTTGTAGCCACACCCGCTGGCAAGCACCGCGACCGCGAGCACCGCGAGCATACGTCGTTTCATCGATCGTCTCCGTTACATGGAATGGGGTCCAGCACTGCTCCCCCGCGAGGATCACGCGCCGCTGAAGCTGAGCTGCACCACGTACTTCCCGGGTTTCACCGCGCCGGGGGCCAACTTCCAGGCGAGCTTCGCCTTCTGGTTCAGGCAGTTGTCCACCGCCTTTCCAGCCGACCCGCTCCACCGCGCGTCGCCGACCGTCGCGTTCGTGATCCCACCCGATCCTACGGTCACGACCATCGCGACGTTTCCACGCAGCGACGGATCGCTCTTCTGGCCGAACTCCGTGAAGCAGAACTTCGTCATGCTCTGCTCGCGCTGCACCGCCTCCGTCAGCTCCGCCGGCGCCGCCGGGACGCTCAACCCGCCGCCCGCCCCGCTGCTCCGCGGCGGGGTGAGCTTGCGCTGCTTGAAGGTGTCCGGCTCCGCCGGCGGAAGGTTCGTCGCGATCTTCGACAGGTCGGTCGCCTGCGTCGTATCGAGATGCGTCGTGTCGATCGGCATCGAGTCGCGCTGCGCCGTCTTGTCCTTCGGGCAGGCCGCGAAGAGGAGCATCATGGGCAGAACCATCACCACAGCGAACCGCGGGGTCAGCCGACGCGCCAGGGGCGATGTGATCTCGTTACTCGTCATCGTGCGTTGTCCTTGTGATGGATGAGCGCTGCGCAAGAACTGCTGGCGGTGTTGCGCACTACACCTTGAGGCGGTCGACGTACGCGACGAGCCGCTGCAATCCCTCGACATAGCCGTTGACCAGCGAATCGGCGTCGCGCTGCCCCAGCTTCTCCGTACCTCGCACATGCCGGACCACTCTGCTGAAGGGACCGGCATCGAATCCCCCCTTGGCCGCCACGGCCGCGGCGAGCGCTTCATTGTCGGCCGCCGGGGTGTCGCCGCTCAGCCGTGACACCCCACGGAACACGACCATCAGCGTGCTCAGGCTCGCCTCGAGCAACTGGAGCTGCTTCTTCGGATCGTTGCCCGCCGCGAGCACTCCCTGGCGGAACTGGAGCAGCTTCCCCATCGCCTCGCGCTCCACCTGGAGGCGAAGATCGCCGCGATCGACCGTGACGCCACTGAACGGAGGACTGCCGAACAACACCTTGTGTCGCTCGAGGATGTCGGCGTACTCCATCGCGAAGATGTCGCTCGACCCGCGCCACTCCTCGACCGTCAGCGTCATCGGCGGTGGACTCCCGCTCGCCGCCCAGGCCGCGCCCACCGCCGCTGCCGCCCGCAGCCGCTCGGCCGGGAGCGACTTCGCGATGACGAGCACGTTGTAGTCGGATCGCCGGGGAATGTGCTCGCCGGCCGCCGCGGACCCGTACAGCACGACCGCTTCCAACTCGTCGCCATAGGCCGCGCGCAGCTGCGACACGAGTTCCTCGAGTGTCATCGTCGCCATTTGCTAGAAGCTCCTCCCAGAGCCGCCACCGCCGCCACCACCCCCGCCGCCGAAACCCCC
>DASZNJ010000223.1:0-7661 GCA_035551575.1 Gemmatimonadaceae bacterium | reverse complement strand
GCGGTCGCCCGCCGGTGCGCGAGGACACGACCGCCGCGCCCTGAACTGCACCCCCTGCGCGCTGCGAGGAACGCCGCGGCCCATGACGGCGTTCGCAGCGCATGCCTGATCATCTGCTCAATGCGTCGCTGACGATCCCGCTCCCGCGCGATCGCGTGTTCACGTTCTTCGCAGCGGCGGAGAACCTCCAGGCGATCACGCCTCCCGAGCTCAGCTTCCGGATGAAGACCCCCGGACCGATCGTGTTGCGCGAAGGTACGCGGATCGACTACACGATCCGCCTCCACGGGATCCCCATGCGCTGGCGCGCCGGGATCAGCCGCTGGAATCCCCCGTTCGAGTTCGTCGATACGCAGCTTCGCGGTCCCTACGCTCTCTGGGTGCACACCCACCGGTTCACCGACACGCCGGGTGGCACCATCATCGACGACGAGGTGCGATACCGCCTCCCGCTCTCCCCGCTCGGCGACATCGCGCTCCCCCTCGTCCGGCGGGAGCTCGACCGGATCTTCCGCTACCGGCAGGGCGCGGTGCAGCGGCTGCTCGGCGGCGAATCGCTACCGGCGCGCGGTTGAATCGGCGCGCGTCCTCGCCGGCAGCGCCGGCAGCGGCGGCCACTCGATCTTGTTCGAGTACTTCGTCCCGAATACCGCTTTCAGCGCTGCGTGCGCCTCGACCGTTCTGACGACGGCGTCGAGGTGGGACGCGACCGGCAGCGGCCTGTCGAAGTCGCGATAGCGGCGAAAGCTGTGGCAGAAGCACCACGGCCCCTTGCGCATGGTGTTGCTCAGCCAGATGTCGGGCGCGCCGACGATCGTGAAGGCATAGAAGAGGTTCATCTTCCCCAGGGCGGGGAGGTCGCCGAGCGCGGTGCCGCGCGGAAGCGATCCATGTTTTCCCCACTGGATGTCGAAAGCCGGTTCCCCCTTCGCACGCCAGTCGGTGTGCAGGATGCGCCCGTGCCAGTAGGTCCAGAGATCGGTCGGCGCGCGGGTCGTGGGGTCGTAGCCGACCCAGACGACCTCTTCGTCGGTCGGGACGGTGAAGGGGATCCACGCGCCGTGCACGTCGTCGCGCCAGAGCAGGTGATAGGAGATGATCGGGCGGGTCGGATGAACGACCGCGACCACCCGGGAGAGCGGGAACGTTTCATCGTGCTGCAGGTACAAGACTGGCGCGAGTCTGCGCGCGAGAAGGTCGACGCTGTCCCCCGGCGTCACGACTCCCGGTACGGGCGCGAGCCCACGCGGCGGGATGTGCGCATGGGGGCCGCAAGCGGCGACCTGCGTCACGGCGAGAGAGGCGAGGATCGCACCGATCCATTCTGAAAGGCGCAAGTCTTTTTCCTACTTGGCGTTATAAACCAGATCGGTTATCTTTTCTCGAGGGCGCGGCAAGCGCAGCCCTCGCGTTTCTGTTCCGCAATGCCAGTTCAGGAGTTGCCATGAGAAAGCCCCGTCCGGCGACGTACAATCCGGCACAAGCTCTCCATCTGATCGCCAGCGACCGTACCGGATCCCCGCTCAGCTGCCCGTCGTGCTCCGGCCCGATCGAGCGTTCCCCCGACCAGGTCCCGCCATTGCCCCGCTCGCAGGTCACGCTGCGCTGCAACAAGTGCGGCCGCGTTGCCCGCTACATCGCTGGTGCTGCCTGACGATTGCTCTCGCGCCGGTGTGATCTTCTCCTGATCACACCGGCGCGCGACTTCGAAGCTGTGTCGGGCGTCGTGCACAAATCTTGCCCCGCGTCACTCTTGCATCCTCCGCGCGCTGGCGGTGCGCGCGGCGGCGGCATCGTCGTGGCGATCACGCCGGGAAGGCCGCACCCGTCGACGCGTCCTGACCTGCGGGATCAGGCAGGGGTCGATTCAGCAAGAGGTACGCTACATGGCACGCATCACCGGCACCGTGAAGTGGTTCAACGACGCGAAGGGCTACGGGTTCATCTCGCATGAAGGCGGCCCGGACGTGTTCGTCCACTACAGCGCCATCCAGGGAGGTGGGTTCAAGTCCCTCCAGGAAGGCGACCGCGTCGAGTTCGAGATCGTTCAGGGCCAGAAAGGTCCTCAGGCCGCGGACGTGACGAAGGCCGCCTGACCCCGCTCGGCACACCATCCAGGGGGCTCCGCCATTTCGCGGAGCCCTTCGCTGTTTCCGGGTGACCGGAGATCGCCGACACTCGTCTCATTCTCGTATGGGACCCTCATCGATGATCGCTCGCCCCGGTCGTGCGCTCGCGGGCGGCGCGCGGCTGGCCTTTGCCGTGCTCGCCCTCGCCCTGCCGCGAGTCGCCAGCGCGCAGAAGAAGACGACGGCGATCGCGGTCCGCGGCACCGTCACCGGCGCCGACATCGTGCGCGCCGCGCGCGACTACCTCGGCGTTCGCTACGTCTGGGGCGGCGACACCCCGCGCGCCTTCGATTGCTCCGGCTTCACCCGCTACGTCTTCGCCCGCTACGGCATTGCGCTCCCGCGCACCGCGCACGAACAGGCCGCGTTCGGCGATGCCCCGTTCCCGGGGGACCTCCGCCCCGGCGACCTGCTCTTCTTCTCCGGGGGCCAGGGCGCGCAGCACATCGCGATCTACGTCGGCGGCGACACGATCATCCACGCTTCGAGCTCCGCGAAGCGCGTCAAGCTCGACATGATCAAGCCACACGGCGGGCGCTGGGCGAAGCACAACTGGTTCCGGAACCGGCTCATCGCGGTCCGGCGCGTCCTTCCGATGGAAGGGACGTTCTACATCCCCACGTCGGCGGCGGCGAGCCCCGCCCCCGCGACCACGGTGACAGCCGAGGGCCCATCGCCCTTCAGGCGTGCACCGACGGTCTACTGAGCCTATGCGTCGCCCGCGATCGCTCCGCTTCGTGAGCGCGGAACTCCCGCGCCCGCGCCGGTGTTGTGATCTGGGACACAACGACTCGATGTTCGATCGCTCGCTCGTGCCGCCGCGGGCAACGACGGCACATGAGGTGGCGTGATGGCGCAAGCGGTGCTCTTCACCCGGGATCTTCCAGGCGGCGGCTACGTCGCCATCGAGTCGCTTCCATCGGAAGCGGGGGTCCACCGCGCGCGAGTCTGTGTCGAGCGCCGCACCGACCCTGACCGCCGGCTCGGCCACGTCCCGCCGATCATCGTCACCCTCGAGGGAGGCTCACCGGCCGAGCTGTTCGAGGAGCTCTACCGGATCGCGGTCGACAACGTCGAGATCGCGCGCGGCATCATGAAGTGGCAGGCGGCCCGGCGAAAGGGCGGCGCGGACGGCACGGCGCGTTAGGCGCGCCGCGTCCGCGTCCGCGCTCGCCTCGGCGTCAGCTCGTCAGCTCGTCAGCTCGTCAGCTCGTCAGCTCGTCAGCCAGTCGAAGCGAACACCGCGGCGCGACGCCTTCGGTGCCCGCGGCACGAACTTGTAGAGCTGCGCCGGCCGGCCGCGTCCCTCGCTCCGCCACTCCCGCGTCGGCATCACCAGCCGCGCTGACTGCAGGGCTCGCCGGAAGCTCGCCTTGTGCAGCGTCCGTCCGAGGATCGCTTCGTAGACTTCCTGCAGCTCGCTCAGCGTGAACGAGCCTGGGAGCAGCCGGAAGGCGATCGGCGTGCGGTCGAGCCAGATCCCCGCTGCCGTCGCGGCATCATCGACCTGGCGGCGCACGCCGGCACCGAGCGTCGCCGTCCGCTCGCGCGGGATCCATGCGTCGTCGCCAGCCTCCGGGGCGGCGACGAGCCCGGCGAAGAGCACCGTCGCTGATTCGCCATCCATCCGCGTGACCACCTGCTCGAGCCAGGCGGTCGCGGAGCCAAGTGCCCCGCGCGCGATCCTCGCCGCCGCGTTCTCCAGCGACTCCCCCGACCGCGGCGCGCCGCTCGGCAGCGCCCGGCGGCCGCGCTCATCCGGGGGCGCGAAAACGACCAGCCGCCCCCCGCTCGGCGCGAGGAGCACGACGTCGATGCTGATCGTGGCGCGCAGTCCTGCGCGGCCGGAAGCGGAGCGTGAAGGCATTGGCGCAATTAGTATCATGTCGATACTAATGTCAAGCGCTTGCGGCGGGTCGTCGCGCGCGAATGAAGACGCCGCCGCGACTCGCGACGGCGCTGCCTGCTACTGCGTGATCCGGGCCACGCGGACTGCGGTGGCGGGCACGCGCCCGCGGGTCACCACGCGATCGTTCCCTTCTTCGTGGTGTCGACGTCTTCCTCGCCGCCCGCCTTGAAGAGGAACGCTTCCATGTTCTTCGTCAGGAAGGCACGCGCCTGCGGATCCATCACGTTCAAACCGTAGTGGTTGATCAGCATCGTCTGCTGCTTCAGCCACTGCGCCCAGCACTCGCGGCAGATCCCGGCCTGCACCCGGGCGCCGATCGCCCCCGGAAACGGCGGCCGCTCGAACCCTTCACGCGTCTCGCCGCAGCGGCTGCACTGGACGTCCGCCATCAGCTCCTCGCGTACTCGATCTTCGCCAGGCGGACGACCGAAAGCAGGCGCAGGTAGATCCAGCCGATGTCGAACTCGTACCACTTCGCCTTGAACTTCGCCGAGCGCGGGTCGGCGTGATGGTTGTTGTGCAGCTCCTCCCCGCCGAGCCAGATCGCCACGGGCAGGATGTTCCGGCTCTCGTCCTTCACCTCGAAGTTCCGGTAGCCGACCGCGTGGCCGACGCCGTTGATGATCCCGGCCGCCCAGAAGGGGATCCAGATCATCTGCACTCCCCACACCAGCGGACCGACGAAGAGGCCGAACAGCCAGATGTCGATCATCAGCATCACGAGGATCCCGACCCAGTTGAGCGGCGCGAACAGGCGGCGCTCGAGCAGGTCGTCAGGCGTCCCCTTGCCGTACTTCTCGAGCATCCCTGGCTGGCGCACCGCCTTCCGGTAGTAGAACGCGCCCTTGATGACGATGTTGCGCAGCCCCTCGACGATCGGGCTGTGCGGATCACCCTCGCGATCCGCGAACGCGTGGTGCTTGCGATGGCAGGCCACCCACTCCTTCGTCACGATCGCCGTCGTCAGCCAGAGCCACGCGCGCATCGGAAGCGCGACGAGGTAGTGCAGCTTCACGCCGCGGTGCGTCTGCGCCCGGTGCAGGAACAGCGTGACGCACACGTTGGTGATGTGCCCGGCGACGATGATGAAGAGCACCGGCTTCCACCAGTGCGTCCCCCAGCTCCCGAAATCCGGCATTCCCGCGGCTCCTCTCGTCTGATGGTGCGGCAACGCCGCTGGCGAGCGCCAGCGGCAGATGCCGTCGAGACAAACGGTCCAGCCGCGTCCCCGCGACTGGACCGCCATCCCTGCAATGTAGTGCAACCCCGCGGCGTCGCCAACGGTGCGGCTGCCGCCGCCGATCCTCCGTCGGCGCGGCGACTACTTCGTCGCGCCCCGTGGCACTGACGTGTTGAGTCCGCCGGTTGTCACGAGCGGTACCGTCGCGTCCTTCGCCGGCGCATTTCCCCATGCGTCGTTCGTGTCGTCCCAGTCGGGCACCGTGCCATCCGGCCAGAGCCGCACGCCGACCACGTTCGAGCGCACCGTCACCTCCGCCGTCACGCGCTCCGCGCCCGAGCCCCAGATGTCGACGGGGATCGTGACGTTCTGCACGCTGCCGTCGGCGAGGCGGAGCCGCATCTCGATCGGGAAGGGAATCGACGTGTGGCGCCGCACGGTGATCGCCGCCGTCGTCTCCCCCCCGTCGCTCCGGTTCGCGACATCCTCGATCCCGAGGTCGAGCACGTCGTTGCCGTAGAAGAATGCGCGCCAGTACCACGACAGGTCGGTGCCACTCACGTTCTCGACGGTGCGGAAGAAGTCCGCCGGCGTCGGGTGCTTGTACGCCCACCGCCGCACGTACTCGCGGAAGGCACGGTCGAAGGTCTCGCGTCCGACGACGTGGTCGCGCAGCGTCAGCAGCACCGCCGCCGGCTTGCGGTAGCCGATCGCGCCTAACGCTGCCGGGTTGATGCGGTCGGGCGGCGTCATCAGCGGCGCGGCGATCCCCCTGGCCTGGATGTCCCGCCAGTTCGTCAGGTATGCCGGCCAGACCGGCTTCGCCGGCGTGCGCAGCTCGTTCGAGAAGGCGTTGATGTAGGTGTTGAACCCCTCGTCCATCCACGCGTACCGCCGCTCGTTGCTGCTCACGATCATCGGGAACCACTCGTGCCCGTGCTCGTGATCGATCGTGCCGAATGCCCCTTCCGCGTTCTGCGCGTAGTGCACCATCACGAACATCGGATACTCCATCCCCCCCACCGGGCCGGCGACCGACGACGCCTGCGGGTACGGGAACGGATAGAACAGCGACGAGTAGGTGCGAATCGTCCACTGCGTGTTCTCGGCGCCGTTCTCCCACCCCGCCCCCGCGCGCGGCCACACATAGTAGGCCTGCGCCAGCACTCCCTTCTCGTTATTGGCGATCGGGCCAGTGCTCACCGCGTCCCAGCGCATGTCCGGCGCGGCTGCCCATGCAACGTCGTGCACGTTGTCGGCGTGGAACTTCCACGTCTTCGTCCCCGCGGTCTTCTTCGGAGCCGACTCCGCCGCGGTGATGATCTGGACCACGCTCGTCGACGTCGCCGCCTGCGCGAGTCGCTGCCGCTCGCTCGCCGTCAGCACCTCGCTCGCGTTCTGCAGCACCCCGCTCCCGGCGACGGTGTAGCCGGCCGGGACGGTCACCGAGTAGTCGTAGTCGCCGAACTCGAGGTAGAACTCCCCCTGCCCCAGGTAGGGATCCGTGTTCCAGCCGCGGACGTCGTCGTAGACCGCCATTCGCGGGTACCACTGCGCGATCTCGTAGAGCGTGCCGTCGCGCCCCATGCGGTCCGACCCGTGGTCGGGAACGAGGAATCGGAAGCTCATCGCGATCGTCGCCGTCCCACCCTTCGGCGCGATCGGCTTGTCGAGGTCGATGCGCATCATCGTGTCATCGACCTTCGGCGCCTGCGGCTTGCCGTCGATCGTGAGCGCGCTGATGTCGTAGCCGCCCTGGAAGTTGCGCGCACCCCACCGGCTGTCCGCGGGGTTGATCACCGAGCCCTTGCTCCCGGGCCGGTACAGATTCTGGTCCACCTGCAGCCAGACGAAGCGCAGCGTGTCGGGAGAGTTGTTCGTGTACCTGATCGTCACGCTCCCGGTCACCGAGCGCGCCGCGGTGTCGAGCGTCGCGCTGATGCTGTAGTCGGCGCGCTGTTGCCAGTAGTCCGGACCAGGCTGTCCGTCGGCGGAGCGGAAGCGGTTCGGTCCCGGCCAGTCCATCCGGTCGATCCGCACGAATGGATCGTCGGCGGTGGTCGCGTACGTCTTCGCCGAGCGGCCCGTCGGCTCGACGACGACGCGCGCACTGTCGATGGGAACGGGAGTCACGACCTGCGGCTTGTTGCGGCTGCAGGCCGCCGCTCCGAGGAGCAACAACGCGGTGAAAGCCTGTCTCACGAGTGCACCTGGCCGGAATGGGGACGTCGAGGACGCGACCGCGGGGGGACACCACCACGGACCGCGCCGGTTTTCATGAACGTTGGGGACCTGTCGGTGGTGATGGAAGGGCGACGCGTTCCCCGCGCGCCCTTGCCCCGCCCGCACACTCCCCATAGCGTCCCCATCGCATGATGAATACCGGACGGTCCGCGGATCACGAGGGAGGACGGCGCGAGCCGGGCGCGGTGGCGGTCGCCCG
>DASZNJ010000222.1:0-21368 GCA_035551575.1 Gemmatimonadaceae bacterium | reverse complement strand
CGTACGCCCGCCGGCGGGCGGTGAGGTCGGCGAGCCGGGTGACGAGCGCGGGCCCCGCCTCGCCGGGCGCGACGAGCGAGAGCTCGCCGACGCCGGGCGCGAACAGGAGTGCGCGCTGTGCGTGCTCGCGCTCCTCTGGCGCGACGACGGCGGCGAGCTGCAGGGTGGGCTGGATCTCGTGCAGCTGCCGCGCGACGCGGGCGATGGCGACGCTGCCGTCGATGAGCGCGCACCCGGCATCCTCGAGCGCGGCGGCGAGCCGCCCGGGGTCGCTCGTGCGCACGTCGTCCTCGGTGAGCACGCGCGGACCACCGCTGCCGCCGAGCGCCGCCGCCCATGGCGGAAGCGAGCGGCCGCGCACGACGACGACGTCAGGCGGTGTGGCCACGGCTTCCGTCAGCGGCGGCGGTCGGGATGCGTCGGCCCCATGCGCGTCACAGCAGGGGGAGGCCGATGAGCGCGCGCCCGACCCATGTCTTGAGCATGTCGGTCGTCGGCGCCATGACGTGCGCGGCGCGGGCGTCGCGGAGAGCGCGGGTGAGGCGTCCGTTCTCGCGGTAGCCTGCGCCACCGCAGAGCGTCATCGCCTCGTTGGCGAGGCGCACCGCGGTGTCGCCGGCGGCCGCCTTGCACGCGAAAATCGCGCTGAGGGCATCGGGGTGCCCCGCATCTCCCTTGCGCGCCGCGGAGTAGATCAGCTGCCGTGTCGCCTCGAGCTCCGTCCACATCTCGCCAAGGCGATGCGCGACCACCGGCGCGGCGCCAAGCAGCTCGCCGGAGTGCGCATAGCGCCGCGTGCCGACGTGGGCGCGGGCCTCGTCGAAGGCGGCCTGCGCGACGCCAAGGTAGGTGCCGGCCATCGCCATGAGGAAGTACGGCGCGATGACCTGGAAGACGTACCAGAGCTGGTCCCCGGGCTCGCCGAGGAGGTTGGCCGCGGGGAGCCGGACACGGTCGAGGTGCAGGGTGCGCGAGTCGTTGGAGCGCATCCCGAAGCCGTGCCATGGCTCGTCCCACGACGCGCCGGGAAGGTCGCGATCGAGGAGGAGGCAGTTGAACTGTCCTTCCTCCCCCTCGCCGGTGAAGGGGAGGGTCGAGATGACGTACGAGTCGGCGTGCGCGGCGTTGGTGACGAAGCTCTTGGTGCCGGTGACCTCGAGGGTGTCGCCGTCGCGGCGCGCGGTGACCTCGGGGTAGAAGAAGAAGGCGCCGCTACCCGGCTCGCTGAGGGCGAGGGTGGTGAGGTGTTCGCCGCGGGCGATGGGCTGGAGGTAGTGCTCGCGCTGGTAGTCGGTGGCCTTCGCGGCGATGACCGCGCTGCCGACGCAGTGCATGGCGTAGCACAATCCGGCCGAGGCGCTCTCGGCGGCGAGGATCTCGGAGATCGCGACGAGGCCGAGCATCCCTTCTCCGTGGCCGCCGAGATCCGCCGGGACGAGCAGGGCGGTGAGGCGCGCGGAGGAGAGGGCTGCCATGGTCTCCGCGGGCCATCGCGCCTCGCGGTCGTCGCGCTCGGCGTGGGCAGCGGTGATGGTGCGCGCGATCTCGCGGGCGTCCTCGGCGAGTGGCGCGAGCGAGGTCGAAAGGATGTTCCGGGATGGCATGCGGGTAAGATAGTGTGAGGCAGGGATCGAGCCAGCGCAGGGGGGGGCCGCCGCGGCGCCCGCCTTGCGCCCGGCCGCCGCGGCGTCCAGCTTTGGCGCCTAACGTCAGAGAGGGAGGACGGCGATGAGCGGTCGTGCGTTGCAGTGGCTGGCGGTGCGCGGGGCCATCGTCCTGATGGCGGCCGCGATCGTCCTTCCCGTCCGCGGCGCGCGCGCACAGGGTGCGCGCGCCTTCAGCGTCTACATCGACTGCAGCGGCTTCTACTGCGATCCGGACTTCTACCGCACCGACATCACCTTCGTGGACCACGTCCGCGAGCGGACCGCGGCCGACGTTCACGTCCTCATCACGAGGCAGCCCACCGGTGGGGGCGGGCGGGCGTACACCCTCGCCTTCTACGGGCAGCACGCCTTCGAGAAGATCGACGACACGCTGACCGTCGTTGCGCCGCAGGGCGCGACCGAAGACGAACAGCGCCAGACGCTCTCGCGAACGGTGAAGCTCGGCCTCGCCCGCTATGTGGCGCGCACCCCGGCGGCGACGCGCGCATCGCTGTCGGTCACCGCGCCGACGGACACCGTCGCGGCGAAGCCGACGCGCGACCCGTGGAACGCGTGGGTCTTCCGGATCGGCGCGAACCTCAATGCGTCGCGGGAGCGCGGCTTCTCGAGCGACTATGTGTTCGGCAGCGTCTCCGCGGCGCGGGTGACCGAGCAATGGAAGACCGAGATCCGCGTCAACGAGAACTACAGCGGGCAGACCTTCGAGACGGACCTCGGCCGGGTCACCAGCGTGAAGCGCGACTACGGGGGCTCGCTGCAGCAGGTTCGGAGCATCGGCCGGCGCTGGGCGGCGGGGCTTACGGCAAGCGCGGGGTCGTCCACCTTCCTCAACCAGCACCTCGTCGTCAGCGTCGCCCCGGCCATCGAGTACAACGTGTTCCCGTATTCCGAGGCCACGCGACACGCGCTCGTCTTCCGGTACAGCGCCGGCGGCCGCTACCTGCTCTACAACGACACGACGATCTACTTCAAGATCTCGGAGACCCGCCCGTACGAGGCGCTGAGCGCCGGCATCGTCGAGAAGCAGAAGTGGGGCTCGCTCGAGTTCGACGTCAACGGCTATCACTTCCTCGACGACATCAGCAAGAGCCGCCTCACGTTCGACGCACAGGTCGACGTCCGGCTGTTCAAGGGGTTGAGCCTCAGGCTCTTCGGCGACTACTCGGTCGTGCACGACCAGATCTACCTGTCGAAGGCGGGGCTCTCCCGCAACGAGGTGCTGCTGCGCCAGGGGCAGCTCGCGACGAGCTACAGCGCATTCGTCTTCGGTGGGCTGAACTACACTTTCGGCTCGGTGCTGAACAACGTGGTGAACCCGCGGTTCACCGGCGGGATGAACGGGTTCTAGCGCGGCACGCCCTCCGCGGCGGCGATCACGAAGGATCTGGCTGTCCATGGGACGAACCCGGAGCCAGCGGGTGCGGTGGTTCCGTTCGCGGGGGCGGACGTCGCGGCTGGTCGGCATCAACGGGTGAACCACGATTTCGCGGACCACGCGGATGACGCGGATAATGCATCGCCGGGCTAGAACACCAGCGTCTGGATCGAATGCGGGAGGGCGTTCACCTCCGCCGCGTTTCCATTCACCCACAGGTTGTAGGTGACCTTCTCGGCGCCCCTGTTCATCACCACCACCGCCACCTTGCCATCCGGATTCACGAACGCCGTCGCCAGCAGGGCGCTCCTGCTCGGGCTGCAGGCGATGCGTCGCGCGCCGGGGTGCACGAACTTCGAGAAGTGGCCGATGTAGTAGTACGAGTTCGTGTAGGTGAGCGTCCCCGCCTTCGTGTCGGCGTGAACGGGCGCGAAGCAGAAGTTGCCGACGTGATTCGGGCCTCCCTGCTCGTCGAGCAGCACGTTCCAGTCGCACCAGCCGACGGCGCCGTCGTTGAAGTCGTTGATCATCGAGCGGCCGTAGTGCTCGCCCAACCGCCAGCTGGTGATGTCGGCCGGCTTGAAGCTGTCCACCGTCCCCTCGGTGAAGAGAAGCTTCTTGTCGGGCCACGTTTCGTGCACGAGCCGGACGTTGTCGAACATCATCTCGCCGCCGCTCCACGGCTCGTACCAGTGGAAGCCGATCCCCCAGACATACCTGGCGGCGGCGGGATCGGCGAGGATGGTGCTGGCGCGCTGGTAGATCAGGTCGCGGTTGTGGTCCCAGGCGATGATCTTCCGGTCGCCGAGCCCGGCGCGCTTCATCGTCGGGCCGAGGAAGTGCTTGAGGAAGTCGCGCTCGTCCTCCGCCGAGTAGACGCAGGACTCCCAGGTCTGCGTCGCCATCGGCTCGTTCTGGACGGAGATCCCCCAGATCGGGATCCCCTCCGCCTCGTACGCCCTGATGAACTTCGCGTAGTAGTTGGCCCACGCCTGGCGGAACTCCGGCTTGAGCTTCCCGCCGTGCAGCATCTCGCCGTTGGTCTTCATGAACGCGGGCGGGCTCCACGGGCTGGCGAACAGCGTCAGCTTCCC
This sequence comes from Gemmatimonadaceae bacterium, assembly GCA_035551575.1. Taxonomy (GTDB): domain Bacteria; phylum Gemmatimonadota; class Gemmatimonadetes; order Gemmatimonadales; family Gemmatimonadaceae; genus JABFXC01. Next base: position 17,232 of record DASZNJ010000222.1, on the reverse strand, counting down.
GCCGGCGGTGGCGATCGCCTGCCTGATGAACGGGATGCGGTACTGCCGGTCATGCGCGACGCTGAACGACTCGAGCGCGGCATCGCCCTCGTCGACGTAGGTGTAGCTCGCCGAGGAGAAGTCGCAGCTGTGGATGCTGGTCCTGCCTAACGTGTAGGCGATCCCCTTCGTGGGATGATAGTACGCATCCATCAGCTCGCGCTGCTTGTCGGCGGGGAGCTTCGCGTAGGTCTCGGCCGAGGCGTCGGTGAGCGCGCCGCCGATGCCGAGGATCGTCTGCGCCCGCTTCGCGGGGTCGACGAAGACGCAGACCTGGGTCTCGAGCGGCTGTCCCATGTGCTTCAGCGTCAGCGTGTCGGTCGCCGCGAGCCGGTGCTCGGTCTGGTCGGCGGTGGTGTAGACGGTGACCGCGCTCCCAGCGAGGTCCTGGTCGCGCGCGGGGGGATCACCGGTGTCGCCGGCCCCGGCCAGGTGGGCGGGGAGCGCGGGGAGGCGGTCGAGGTGCGCGAGCGCGGCTGCCGATGCCGACGCGACGAGGAAACCGCGGCGATCGATGGTCATGGTCAGCGGGAGTTGAGAGACGAGAGCTCCGGAGGCTGACGAATACTCGTCGCTGTCGGCGGGATCTGTCAAAGCAGGAGACGCCCGTCGCTCCCGGCGGCGTGCCTCGCTCCGCGGGCCCGGCCGAGGGAGTATCCGCGCAACCTGCGGGCGACCCGCCGGGCCGATCAGCTCAGCGGCTTGCCTCCTTCGGTCGCCCGCAAGGTGCCCGCTGCGCGCCGGCGCATGCTGGCCTGGGCACCCGTGCCTAACGATCTGCGGTGGCAGGCGCCGCACTTGAAGTAGCCGTCGGCGAGCGCGCTCGCGTTGACCTCGCGGATCAGCACCGCGCGGCAGTCGGGATAGGGGCAGCGAACGGTGAGGATTCCCCTGCCGCTGTCGTCGATCGGGGTGAAGCCACCCTTCGGGTGCGCGCGGTAGGTGACGTGCAGGTCGGCGCGCGGCGGAAAGGTCTCGGAAGGATGGAGCGTCGGAGCATGCTGGAGTCGCACGTGGTACCTCGAGGAGAAGAAGACGCACCTATATGTGGTGCTGCGCGCGATCCTGCTTGCTCATGCACCAGTCCGCCGGCCGCCGGGGCTCCGGGGTCCTGCCTTCTCGGTGAGCCCCCTCGTCAGGTACCGCCGGCCTTCGCCGACCCGCTCGAGCCCGAGGGCGACCGGCTCAGGCGCGGCCTGCCAACGACCCGAGTTGAGCCCCCCGATCGGGGCCTTACTCGTGACTCGGCTCATTCGTGCTTCACCCGTCGAAAACCCCCTGAGATCGGTGTTGCGCGCGGCACATTAGAGCGTCCTCATCTTTGAAACGCGGAGAGTCGAGATCTGCCTGCCGTGTTGGGCGCAATCGGCCTGGTTCACGGGGAGCCCTCAGCTCACCGCGTCCCCAAGCCGCAGCGCGTTTTTCGAAGCACTCCTGCGTGCGGGAGTCGCCTGTGCCCGGCCACTTGCCGGGTCAAAGCACGCTCACGTCCACGATCCCATGCGCCGTAAGAAAATTCTCGTCGTCGACGATTCGGCGACGTCCGTCATGTGGCAGACGTTGATTCTCCGCAACGGGCCCTACGAGGTGCGCTCGGCCAAGGATGGACAGGCCGGCGTCGAAGCCGCCGCCGCCGAGCCGCCGGACCTCGTCCTCATGGACGTGATCATGCCGCGGATGAACGGGTTCGAGGCGTGCGCGGCGATCCGGAAAGCCGATGCCACCCGCGACGTGCCGATCATCATGGTCACGACGCGGAGCGAGATGGCCAGCGTCGAACAGGGGTTCGTCAGCGGCTGCACCGAGTACATCACCAAGCCGATCGACCGAACCGAGCTCCTGGCGAAGGTCAAGAGCTACCTGGGCGAATGATGCCCACCTCGACCATCGGCCAATCGTCGCCCGCCACCGACGCCGGACGCACGGGGCAGCGCCCTGAAGACGGCGAGCTGGCGCGCCGCTACGCGGAAGTCTCCACGCGGATGCTCGAGGCGGACCGCGAGAGCGGCGAGCTCGTGAAGCTGTACATCACCCTCCGCCAGCTGTACGAAGCGCCGGATCGTGCGGGCGTGCTCGCGTCGCTCGCCGAGATCATCGTCAGCGTGATCGGATCGGAGTCGTTTGCCGTGCTGGAGGTCGATGCGACCGGCACGACGCTGCGCCTCGTCGAGTCCATGGGTGCCGACGCGGACGATTATCGCGGGGTCGATCTCGCCACGCATCCCGTCGGGAGGCTCGCGGCAGCCGGCGGGTTGCACGTCGCCCCGGGAGGGGACGGCGCGGCTGCGTCGCCCGATGAACGGAGTGTCATCGCCGTCGTCCCCCTGCACTTCGGGGATGCGCTCGCGGGGGCGCTGCTGATTTTCCGGCTCCTTCCCCACCGCGATGCTCTCGAGGAAGCCGACCTCGAGGTGTTGCGGCTGCTCTCGACACACGCGATTCCGGCTGTTCGCCTGGCCGCGCTACGCGCCGACGCGAGGCTCCGCCCAGGCCGCAGCGCGTGAGCAGCGCTGTCTTCGAGCCCGCGCGCCCTGGTGCGCGCGCACACAGCACACCACCCCGAACCGATGTCTACCTCCATCCCGGGTACGTGCACGCGTCGGCGGAGGAACGGACCATCGCGACCATCCTCGGATCGTGCGTGTCGGTCTGCATGTACGACCGGGATCGTGGGATCGGCGGGGCGAACCATTTCCTGCTCCCTTACCCGGTCGCCGGGGAGCATGCATCGGGGCGCTTCGCTTCGGCGGCGGTAGTGGATCTCATCAACCGCATGGTCGCGCTCGGAAGCACGCCCGGGCGAATGGAGGCAAAGCTCTTCGGTGGCGCGGCGGTCGTTCCCGCCCTTCGGGTGAGACCCGACCACCTCGGCATGCAGAACGTGAACGTCGCCCGCCAGCTCCTTCGGGAGCACGGTATTCCCGTACGCGCGGAAGACGTCGGAGGCGAACGAGGGCGAAAGCTCTTCTTCTGCACTGCCGATGGTTCGGCGTGGGTCAAGCTGCTGTAAGGCAGAAAGGAGCGCAACGACTATGGACGCGGACATGGAGATGGTGCGGCAGCTGTTCCTCGTGGAGGCCGAAGAGGGGCTCGCCACGATGGAGGAAGCGCTCGTCGGTCTCGAGGCGCGGCCCGACGACCCCGCACCGCTGCAGGAAATCTTCCGGATCGTGCACACGATCAAGGGGAACGCGGGGATCCTCGGGTTCGACAACGTCGGCGAGTATGCGCACCTGCTCGAGGACGCGCTGGAGCTGTTCCGCAGCGGGGCGGCGCCGATCACGCCGACCCACATCACGACGCTGCTCCTGACGGTCGATGCGATGCGCGGGCTGCTGCGCGCCGCCTCCAACGGGCGCACGAGCCATGTCCGCGCGTCCGACAAGGCGCTCATCGCCCGGCTCATGCCGGGCGGCGGCATAGCGGGTGCCGCCCCGGGGGGCGCCGACGGTGGCGCGGGACGCGGAGCGGTCGGCGATGCGGCGGGGACCGCGGGGCGGACACTGCGCGTCGCCATGCGGCGGCTGGACACTCTGCTGAACCTGACCGGCGAGATCACGGTCGCACGTGGACGCCTGCTGCACGGCCCGGCGGCGCGCCGCGCGGGGGACGACAGCGACGCCGTCGAGGCGCTCGACCGGCTGCTCTCCGACCTGCAGACGCAGGTGATGGAGATGCGCCTCGTGCCGCTCGGACCAGTCTTTCGAAACCACCTGCGGACGGTGCGCGACCTCGCCGCCGCGCATGGGAAGCTCGTTCGGCTCACCCTCGAAGGTGAAGACGTCGAGGTGGACGCGTCGATCGTCGAGCATCTGCGCGATCCCCTCACGCACATGGTGCGCAATGCGACGGACCACGGGGTGGAGTATCCCGCCGCCCGGCACGAGGCAGGCAAGGACCCGTGCGCAACGGTCACCCTGCGCGCCCGCCACGAGGGTGCGACCGTCGTCGTCGAAGTCTCCGACGACGGCATGGGGCTCGACCGTGACCGCATCCTCGCGCGCGCCGTCGCCTCGGGGCTGGTTGCTCCCGGTGCGGTGCTGACCGACGCCGAGATCCACCGGCTCATCTTCGAGCCCGGGTTGTCGACCGCCGAGCACGTGACCGAGGTGTCCGGGCGGGGGGTCGGGATGGACGTCGTCCGCCGCAACGTGGACACGCTTCGCGGATCGATGGAGGTGTCGACCGTCCGGGGAAAAGGCACGACGATCAGCATCCGGCTCCCGCTCACGGTCGCGATCATCGACGGTTTCACCGTCGCGGTCGGCGACGAGAGCTATGTGGTTCCGCTCGAAGCCGTGACGGAGTGCCTCGAGCTGCCCGTCGGCGAACGCCGGCAGGACGAGGTCAGCGGAGTGCTCAACCTGCGGGGTACCGTGCTCCCGTACGTGCGCCTGCGCCATCTCTTCGCCCTTCCCCCCGCCGCGACCGAGCGAGAGAACGTCATCGTGCTCCGCCACGGGAGCGAGCGCGCGGGGCTGGTCGTAGACCGGCTCGTCGGCCAGGGGCAGTCCGTCGTCAAGCCGCTCGACAAGCTGTTCGACCGCGTGCCCTGTGTTTCCGGATCGACGATCCTCGGCAACGGGCGCGTCGCCCTCATCGTCGACGTCGCCGCGATTCTCGCGGACGCGCGCCGCTCCGGCGCATCCGGCTCGCCTTCGGCCACCGCGGCCTGAGATGTCAGTCCGTTCCGCGAGCGACTCTCGTTCGGCGCGATGCCGGCGGTCGCCGCACTCGTTGCTGTTTCACGCTTCACCACGTTCCCGCGCCCGGTTGGCGCGCGATGCCTGACTCCCCCCGACTCGGTCCTCTCCAGATGAAACTGACCATTCGAGCGAAGCTGACGCTCGGCTTCCTTACCGTCCTCGTCCTCGGTTCCGCGGTCTCCGTCGGAATCCTGGTCGCGCTGTCCGGCAGCGTCGACAAGCTGCGCAACGTCATCGAGCAGGACGACCTGATCGCGCAGAAGGCGCTCGAGATCCGCTATGACATGATGGAGATCAGCAACGCGATGCGCGGCTACCTCCTCGATCCGACGAAGATCGAGGAGCGCCAGCAGAAGGTCGCATCCGACGCCGAGCTCACGCGCGACCTCGAGGACATCAAGCGCGTCTCGAGCGACGAGTCCATCGATCGTGCGGTGAAGCAGGCGCAGGACCTGAATTCGAGCGCGCTCAACAAGCTCGAAGACGACATTCTCAGCCTGACCGCCGCTGGCAAGCTCGACCAGGCGCGCCAGGTGTACGCGAATGAATACCTGCGCGTGCGGAAGCAGCAGGACGATATCGTGGTCAGCATGGAAGAGGAGGCGCTGCGGACGAAGGACGAGGCGCTCAAGGCGGCAGCGATGACATACGCGACAGCGCGGACAACGACGTGGGCACTCCTCGCCGGGCTGCTCGGTCTCGGGCTCGGGCTGGCCTTCGTCATCTCCCGCGGGCTCGCGAATCCGATCCTCGCGGTGTCCGACCATCTCAGGGTCATGGCGCAGGGCGACCTGACCCGGCGGCTCGAGGTGAAGTCGGGCGACGAGCTCGGCGAGATGGCGCGCGACTTCAACAGCTTCACGCTGGAGATGGAGCGGATCATCGGCGAAGTCAGGTCGGGATCGGCGGCGCTCGCGTCGGCGTCGGGGCAGGTGTCGGCGACCGCGCAGTCGCTGTCGCAGGGTACGAGCGAGCAGGCGACATCGGTGGAAGAGACGACGGCAAGCCTGGAGGAGATGAACTCCTCGATCACGCAGAACGCCGAGAACAGCCGTCAGACCGAGCAGATGGCGACGAAGGGTGCGGCCAACGCCGACGAGAGCGGTGCCGCGGTGCTCGAGACGACGGAGGCGATGAAGACGATCGCGGCGAAGATCTCGATCATCGAGGACATCGCCTACCAGACGAACCTGCTCGCGCTCAATGCGGCGATCGAGGCCGCGCGGGCGGGTGAGCACGGCAAGGGCTTCGCGGTCGTCGCGACGGAAGTCCGCAAGCTCGCCGAACGGAGCCAGACCGCAGCCACCGAGATCAGCGCACTCGCATCGGGGAGCGTCAAGGTGGCGGAGCGGTCGCACGTGCTGCTGCGTGACCTCGTGCCCGCGATCCGCAAGACGGCCGACCTGGTGCAGGAGGTTGCGGCGGCGTCGCGCGAGCAGGCGACCGGGGTGACGCAGATCAACAGGGCCATGATGCAGGTGGACCAGGTCACGCAGCGCAACGCATCCGCGTCGGAAGAGCTGGCGAGCACCGCCGAGGAGATGGCGGCGCAGGCCGAGACGCTGCAGCAGCTCATGAGCTTCTTCCGCGTCAACGGCGGCAACGTAAGCGTGCCGCGCTACCAGGCAGCCGCAGCGGGAGTCAACGCTGCCGGAGCCGTGGGCGGGTACCACCCGCACGGTGGGGTCACGTACGTGCCCGGCCGGATCCCGGCCAGCGGCGGACATGTTCCGGCGGCGACGGCGGGGGCGGGTGTATCCCGTGCCGGCGAGCGGAGCGTCGAGTCCTCGGCAGCGTCCTCGAGCAACGGGAACGGCGCGGCGCACGATCGCGACTTCACGCGCTACTAGGAGCCGCGAGCATGCCAACGACACTCAGTTCGCGAGGCGGCGGCGGCGCGGCACTGGCCGATGCGCCCTCGGCGGCTCCCGGCTCCGCGCTCTCGCAGTACCTCAGCTTCTTCATCGGAGGCGAGGAGTACGCCGCCGGCATCCTGCGAGTGAAGGAGATCATCGAGTATGACGTCGTCACCCGCGTACCGGCGATGCCGGCTTGTGTGCGCGGAGTCATCAACCTGCGCGGACGCGTGGTGCCGGTGATCGACCTCGCCCTGACGTTCGGGCTGCCGGAGACCGCCGTCACCCGGCGTACGTGCATCGTGGTGGTCGAGCGCGAAGCCGGCGCGGAGGCTGTCGTCATGGGGGTCATCGCCGATGCCGTCAGTCAGGTGCTCGACCTGCGAGCCGACGACGTGGAGGCTCCTCCGTCATTCGGCACGAAGGCGCGGACGGAGCTGCTCGACGGAATGGTGAAGACCGGACGAAAGTTCGTCATGCTTCTGAACATCGATCGCGCGCTGGACCTCGACGTGCCGGCGCTCCAGGAGGTCCCGGGCGCCGAGGGGTCCGGCGCCGGTGCACCGGGGGGAGGAAAGCCGGAGGACGGGGGCGAGGAATCCGCGACCGAAGCTTCCGATGCACCAGAGGCCTGAGCCCGGGTGGCTGCCGCAAAACCGCTCGAGTGGCGAGGTGATGTGAACCTCGCCCTTCCGACAGATCGCGAGTTTGCGCTCTTCCAGGCGCTCGTGCACCGTGAGGCCGGCATCTTCCTTGGCGATGCCAAGCGCCAGCTGCTGGCCGGCCGGCTCGCGCCGCGCCTGCGCGAGCTCGGCCTGCGGTCGCTTGGCGAGTATTACAGCCGTGTCGTCGAGGACCGCGAGGGCGTCGAGCTCATGCGGCTCCTCGACCTCGTATCCACGAACGAAACGAGCTTCTTCCGCGAGAACGCGCATTTCGAGTTTCTCCGGACGCAGGTGCTGCCCGCATGGGCGGCCGAGGCCGAGGCGGGGCACCGCCGGCGCCACATCCGCGCCTGGAGTACGGCCTGCTCGACCGGGCAGGAGCCGTACTCGCTGGCGATGGTGCTCCGCGAGCAGCTTCCGGTCGAGCGCGGATGGCAGATCGAGATTCTCGCGACGGACATCTCGACGCGGGTGCTCCGCCAGGCCGAATCAGCGGTGTGGCCCGAAGAGAAGGGCCGCGACATCCCACCGGCGCTGCGGAAGCAGTACATGCTTCGCGGAATCGGGCCGCAGGCGGGGAAGATGCGCGCCGGGCCGGAGCTGCGGTCGATGGTGCGCTTCCAGCGTCTCAACCTGAATGAACCGGACTACGATGTTCCGGAAACGTTCGACCTGGTGCTCTGTCGCAACGTGCTGATCTACTTCACCGCGGAGGGACGGGACGCGGTTCTCGACCGGCTCATCTCGCGGGTCGATCCGCGCGGATTCCTCTTCCTCGGTCACGCCGAGAGCGTGCAGGGACGGAATCAGCGGCGGGTGCGCACGGTCTTTCCGACCGTGTACGCGCCCATGGTCGCCGGCCCCGGCGCCAGCCAGCCGGCGCCGGTTCGCCTCCGGGCGTGACGGCAGCGGGGGAAGCGGAGACGCGGAATGCTTGACGTGCTGGTGGTCGACGACTCTGCCGTGGTGCGCGAGGTCATGTCGCTGCTGCTCTCGCCGCACCGCGGGTTTCGTGTGGCGACGGCGTCGGACCCGTTGATCGCGATGGACAAGATCAGGCGGAGCCGGCCCGACGTGATCGTCCTCGACCTCGAGATGCCGCGCATGGATGGCCTCACTTTCCTGCGCCACGTGATGGCTTTCGAGGAGCCCATTCCGGTCGTCGTCTGTTCCGGTCTGGCGCAGTCCGGAACCGAAGCGGCGCTGCGTGCGCTCGAGGAAGGGGCGATCGAGGTGATCGCCAAGCCGCAGCTCGGGGTGCGCGGCTTTCTCGAGGAGTCTGCCACCTCGCTCGCCGAGGTGGTGCGCGGCGCGGCACGGGCCCGCGTCAGGAGGCGGCGGAGCGCCGGGGAGTGGCCGGGGGCCGCGAACGGCGCTCTCGTTCCCCTGCCGCGATCGATCGCGCCGTCCACCACGACGGACAAGGTGGTCGTGATCGGGGCATCGACGGGTGGAACGGAGGCGCTGCGCGTCGTTCTCGATGCGATGCCCCCCGATGCGCCGGGGATCGTCGTCGTGCAGCACATGCCGGCTGGCTTCACGACCGCTTTCGCGCGACGCCTCAACGAGGTGTGCAGGATCGAAGTCACCGAAGCCGTGGACGGGCACCGGGTGACGGAGGGACGGGCGCTCATCGCTCCGGGAAACCGGCATACGGAGGTCGAGCGGTCGGGCGCGCACTACATCGTGCGCGTCAGCGACGGTCCCGCCGTCTCACGGCACCGCCCGAGCGTCGACGTGCTGTTCCGGTCGGCGGCCCGCTCGGCGGGGCGGAACGCGACTGGAGTGATCATGACGGGGATGGGCTCCGACGGAGCCGAGGGGCTGCTCGAGCTTCGGGGAGCGGGTGGCGCGACCATCGCCCAGGACGAGGCGACGTGCATCGTGTTCGGCATGCCGGGAGCCGCGGTCGCGCGCGGCGCGGTGGAGGACGTGGTGCCGCTCGACAGCATCGCCGCGGCGATTCTTTCGCGCACCGCCGGCCGCGCTGCCGCTCGCTCGATCAAGCGTGACGGTGCGGCCGCGCCGCCGACCAGGGCGGGAAGCTGAAGGACAGCGCGCGGCGCGCGCGCCTCGTGGTTCCACGGTTCCCCCCACTCGGAGCGGACATTCGCGCGAGGCCGGCCTCCCCTCAGGGCAGCTCGCGGATCCAGATGTTGCGGAAGCTGATCGGCGGGCTCGGGTCGCCGTGCGCCTGGAGGCGGATCGGCGATGGGCCGTGCGCCCGGTACCACGGCTGGCCGATGTACTGCGTCGTCCCCTTCAGCGCGTAGTCGTTCTGGACGAGCACACCGTTATGAAAGGCGGTCACGCGCGCCGGTGTCTTCAGGGTGCCGTCGGCGTCGAAGGTCGGCGCGGTCCAGACGACGTCATAGACCTGCCATTCGCCGGGCTTGCGCATCGCGTTGACGAGCGGGGGCGACTGCTTGTACATGCTCCCCGCCTGGCCGTTGACGTAGGTCTTGTTCTCGTACGAGTCGACGATCTGCAGCTCGTAGCCGTCGTTCCCGAGGGTGGCGAGGAAGACGCCGCTGTTGCCGCGCGCCTGGCCGGAGCCGGTGATGTTGGCGGGGACCTGCCACTCGAGATGGAGCTGGTAGTTGCCGAAGGCGCGTTTCGTCTCGATGTCGCCGGCTTTCTTGTCGACGGTGACGACTCCGTCGTGCACCTTCCAGCGGGCGGGCTCCTTCGTCCCGGCGGCGACCCACTCGTGGAGATCGACGCCGTCGAAGAGGCGGATCGCGTCGGAGGGCGCGTCGGCGCAGGTCGCGCCGGGGGTGACGATCTCCGGAACGGGGGACCAGACCTCGGTCTCTTCGGGCTTCACGGTCGGCTGCTGGGCGAGGGCGAGCGCGGGGGCCGCGGCGGCCGCGGCGGCGGCGAGAGCGAACGCGGCGATGGGATGCGTGGGCATCGGGAGACGAAGCAGCCGGCGACGCACGCTGTCAAGTTCGGCGCGGCCTGTCGCTTGCGACGCGCGCCGGCACCAGGAGAAGACAATGGACAAGCCACGCTCGGAAGCGATCGTCTTCTATGGCGCGACCGGCGATCTCGCCTTCAAGAAGATCTTTCCCGCCTTCCAGCGCATGGTGAAGTCGGGGGTGCTCGACGGTCCGGTGATCGGCGTCGCCCGCCGCGAGTGGTCGCTGGAGCAGCTGCAGGCGCGGGCGAGGGAGAGCATCGAGCGGCACGGGGGCGGGATCGACGACGAGGCGTTCCCGAAGCTGATGGCGATGCTCCGCTACGTCGAGGGCCCCTACACCGACGACCGGACCTTCGACGACATCGATCGCGCGTTAGGCGCGGCGCGGTATCCGCTGCACTACATGGCGATCCCGCAGTCGGCGTTCGAGACGGTGGTCGGCCAGCTGAGCCGGTCGGGTCACGGGCGCGGCGCGCGGCTCGTGCTCGAGAAGCCGTTCGGCACCGACCTCGAGTCGGCGCGGCGGCTGAACGCGATCCTCCACCGCTGCTTCAGCGAGGACTCGATCTTCCGCATCGACCACTACCTCGGCAAGGAGGCGGTGCAGAACCTGGTCTTCTTCCGCTTCGCCAACACCTTCCTCGAGCCGATCTGGAACCGCAACTATGTCGAGAACGTCCAGATCACGATGGCCGAGCAGATGGGGATCGAGGGGCGCGGCACCTTCTATGACCAGACGGGCGCGATCCGCGACGTCGTCCAGAACCACCTGCTGCAGGTGCTGTCGAACATCGCGATGGAGCCGCCGCCGCGCAGCCACGACACCGAGACGCTGCGCGACGAGAAGGTGCGCGTGCTGAAGGCGATCACCCCGCTCTCGCGCGACCGTGTCGTCCGCGGGCAGTTCCGCGGCTACCTCGACGAAGAGGGGGTCGCGCCCGGCTCGACCACCGAGACCTACGCCGCGCTCGCGTTAGGCATCGGGAGCTGGCGGTGGGACGGGGTCCCCTTCTACATCCGGGCGGGAAAGCGGATGCCGGTGTCGCGCACCGACGTCGTGGTCAAGCTGCGGCGTCCGCCGCCGATCGCCGGCGTCCCGCTGGTGTCGAACCACCTCCGCTTCCAGCTCGGCCCCGAGTTCGAGATCGGGCTCGGTGCGACGGTGCGCGAGATCGGCAACGACGCGGGACATCCGCTCGAGCTGGTGGCGAGCCACGTCCACGACGGCTCGGAAGCGGACCCGTACGCCGAGCTGCTGAGCGACGCGATGCGCGGCGAGACCTTCCGCTTCGCCCGGGAGGACTACGTCGAGGAAGCGTGGCGGATCGTCGACCCGGTGCTCGACGCGGGCGCGCCGACGGTGTACGAGCCGGGGACGTGGGGACCGGCGGAGGCGGCGGCGCTGGTGCCGGACGGGTGGGCGGAGCGGTCGCCGCGATGAGCGGGGGAGGGCCGGCGGCTCGAGACGGCGATTGCAGCCGTCTCGAAGCCCCGCGGCGCGCTGGTCACTCGACGCGCCGCCACTCCTCGACGACCTGGACCTTCTGGCCGGCGTGGATCGAGTTCGCCGGGGCGGGGGCCATGTAGGTGTGCGTCCAGTGGTTCGCCGTCGTCCGGCAGGTGGCCTTGAAGTCGGTCTTCAGCCACGACGGGTCGGAGAACATGTCGATGTGCTCGACGTAGCGGTTCCCCGACAGCTTCCAGGTGCCGGAGCCCCCGTCGACGCGGTTGATGCGCAGGCTGTCGATCGCCGTCGCGTCAGGCAGAGTGTCGCGGCGCGAGTCCTGGGCGATCCACATGAAGTGCCGGCGGGTGACGATCTTCCGCTCATCGAGCCCGGTGTTCGTCCCGCCTTCGCTGGAGACGGAGACCAGCTCCCACGTCCCGATGACGTTGCAGGGCGCGGCTGGCCGCGTGGTGGTGATGCCGACGGCGGCGATCGCGGAGACGCCGGCGAGCGTCAGCGCCAGAGCATGGAGCGGCTGCGACATGACGAGATCCTCCCGATGCGAGGTGACAGCCATGAGGAAACCCTGCACGCGCGCCGTCGGGGGTTGCGGGCGCGCGCACCCTGACTATGCCGCAGCCGGGGGCGCGGGTCAACCACGCGGATGACAAACGCGGATCGGGCGCCCGGCGACGCCCACCGTTACAGCGTCGTACCCGGCTCTTCGCCCGCCCGTTGCGTTGCGGCGCCTACTTGGGCATGACCCGTTTCCGGAGTGCGTGCACGATGAGCCAGGAGCTCCTTTCGGCGGTGCTGTCCCCAGAGCCGGACCCCGTCCCCCCGCGGGGCGCGACGGTTAGGCGCGTCATCGCCGTCGTCCTCGACGGGCTTCGCCCCGACGCGATCGACCGCTTCGGGATGACGCAGGTGCAGCAGCTCGCCGAGCGCGGTGCGTTCACCGCGACCGGGACGACGGTCTCGCCGTCGGTAACCGCGGCCGCGATGACGTCGTTGTTCACCGGGGTCGGCCCGGAACAGCATGGCGTGACCAGCGACCGGTTCCACATTCCGCGGCCACGGATTCGCCTCGATCCACTGCCGGCGGTGCTCGACCGGGCGGGGCTCCCGGTCGCGACCTTCGTCCGCAAGCTGCCGCTGCTCTTTCGTCCGCTCGGACGCGCCTGCGCGACTCACCTTCGCGTGCGCGCACCGACGTTCCGCGGCGCCGATGCCTGGTCGATCCTTGGCGCCGCGCGCGGGACGCTGCACAGCCAGCGATCGGGACTGATCTTCCTTCACTGGCCCGACGCCGACGACGCGGGACACGACCACGGCTGGATGTCTCCCGACTACGGACGAGCGTGTCGCGTCCTCGACACCGCGATCGGCGCGCTGGCCCGCGAGACGGACGTGCTCAGCGATCCGGAAACCCTCCTCGTCGTCCTCGCCGATCACGGCGGGGGCGGCTTCGAGCTCCGTGACCACGATGGTGATCACCCGGACAACCTGACGATTCCAGTGCTGATGGCCGGCGGCGCGGTCGGTCGCCGGCACTTCGACGGTCGCGTCAGCATCGTCGACATCGCGCCGACGATCGCCAGCGCGCTCGGTGTGGCGCCGCCGCCGAGCTGGTGCGGGCGTGCGCACGCCATTGCCGACCGGGGGGTGGAACATGCTGCCTGACGTCACGGCGTCGCCGTTCGCGCGCCCGGCGGCGGAGTGCGCCCGCGAATTCGCCGACCCGAGCGGCGCCGAGTGGCGTGTCTGGTGGTCGCCGACGGCGCACACCTCGACGCACTCGTGCGGCTTCGCGGTCCGCCCGCCGGGAATCTGGTTCGAGCAACTGGCGACCGGCGGGCGGCGCTACCTCTTTCATCCCGGGCTGGACGACAGCGAGCTCGCGAAGGTGCCGGAGCCGTGGCTGGTCGAGTGGCTGGCTCGTGCCGATCCACTTCCGGGCGCGCCGCGCTGCCGATCGTGACCGATCGTATCGTCCTCGGCGCAGGTGACGACGAGATATCCACTGCGGAGGCGATACTCGCCGTCCCGCCGGTCGCGCCAGTCATGAAGCAGGACCCGGACCGCGCCTAACGCTTCGGCGCTGAGCACACGGAGGGCGCGCATGTCGACGCGAAGCGTGCGGACGTGAGCGGGGAGAGCGCGACACGCCTGCGTGATGCGGTGAACGTCCTCGGAGCCGAGCTGGCCGGCGATGGCACCGGGCCGGCCGGACCCAATCGAAAGGAGGTATCGCATGTTGCAGAGAAGGCAGCTCACCACCGCGCTCGCGATCGCCGGCGTTTCCGCGGCGGTCTCCGGCTGTTCGGCGGATACCGCGCTCCTCACTTCGCCGGCCCCCGGTTCGGTGCTCGCTCGGCAGGCGTTCGGGAGCGGGCCGTTCCAGTTCACGCCCCTCGCCTCGTCGGCAGTGTGCACGGTGCCGGGCGGCGACCCCGCGAAGCCGCTCCTGCTCCCACCGGGCTACGACCAGGTCGTCATCGCCAGCGAGCCGGATTATGCGGACACCCCGGACATCAACACGCAGAACGAAACCGGCCCCCGTGCGGGCCGCTACCTCTATCGCCCGCACGAAGCTCGCGCGAATGCGACCGTATCGGTCACTGACCTCGAGACGGGGATCACCAAGACGATCGCACAGCGCGCCGACTGGGAGGCGCTCGATCCCTCCGTATGGACACCGTGGGGTACGCTGCTCGTTGCCGAAGAGACGAACGCGGCGAGCCACCGTTCCGTGGGAAGAGGACGACTGAGCTGGGCCTTCCCGGGCTTTCGCTTGTCGCTGGTGGCCGGTGCTGGACAATGCGCCCGGGGCGAGGCATGGTTGGGCTCCCGGACGATTCCGGATCACCCGCACTGGAGGATCACATGAAAGAGCTGCGCTGCAAGGACGTCGGGTTTGCCTGCGACGCCGTGGTCCGTGCCGAAACGGAAGAGGAAGTGCTCAGGCAGGGGGCGGAACATGCCCGCCAGCGCCATGGGCTCGACCGCCTCGATGACAAGACCGTCGAGAAGATCCGCTCCGAGATCCACACGGTCTGACGGTCCGGGCGTCCCGGCCGGCTTGGATCCCGGGGCGCCCGATCTCGCTCGCTGTGACGCGCCCTCGAGCGCGCGGGTTGTCGGCAGCGGCAACATGTCACCCTCGAGTCCCCGGAGGCCGCGATGCGCCGCTCCCTTCCTGCATCACTGCGACTGGTCGCCGTCGTGGCGTTCGCCCTCATTGCCTGCAAGTCGACGACGACCCCGCAGGGCGGGCTGGCGAATGCGCGCGCCCGCTGGGCGGCTCGCGGACCGGACAGCTACGCGGTGACCGTGACGCGGTCATGCGAGTGCATGCCCGAGGCATCGGGGTCGGTGCGCGTGACCGTGCGCTCGAAGACGGTCGAGTCGCGTGTCTACACGAGCTCCGGTGCCGCCGTCGCGGCCCGGTACGCGCCGGTGTTCCCGTCGGTCGAGGAGCTGTTCGTGATGATCGACGCGGCGATCCGCCGCGGCGCCAGCGTGCAGGTGCAGTACGACCCGACGTCAGGCTATCCGACGCGGTTCGCCGAGGGCGACCCGGCGGTGGATGCGCCGCTCCTCGTGCTGACGGACCTCTCCACGCGTTAGGCAGCGCCCGACCGCGGCCGCCGGAAGACGGTCAGTAGCTCCTCCCGAACCCGAACCGGTACAGCGGCCGCGCGCTGTCGTGCGCGACGTCCGAGCGCTGCGCGGCGACGGCCGCCATCGATGACGGCAGCTCGAACGGCAGCTTGCCCTCCGGCTTCGCCTTTCCGGCGAGGACGTCGAGCAGTGCCGCGTCGCTGACGCCGAAGTTGCCGAGGAGCCCGCGCGCCCGGTCGCGAATGGGCGTCAGGATCGCCGGGCGGTCGAGATAGACCGTCGCGACAGTGGGCACCACCGAGCTCACGCGCTTGAACGCCTCGTAATCGGGATCGCCGTCGCGGAAGGCGAGGCTTCCCTCATGCTGCATCGCGCCGAAGACGTAGCCCGGGTGAAGCGTCTCGTGCGGGGCGGCGAGTCGCACGATCGCGACGTCGGCGTCCTTCGGCTCGTCGACGACGGTCCATCCCTCGGCGGTCGCCGCGGCGGAGGCGATGCCGTGCAGGTACACGCGCAGGGCAGGCTTGCCCGCCGGCGCACGCAGCGGAAGGAGCGCGCCCTTGTTCTCGAGGAGGACGAGCGAGCGGCGCTGCGCATCGAGCCCCATCGCCCTGAACGCGTCGCTGCCGACGAGCCGCGCGGCTGCGGCCGGGTCGACGTACGGATTCTCGAAGATGCCTGACGCGAACTTGTTGGCGAGGATGCGAACGACCGACGAGTCGAGCCGCGATTCGGCGAGCTCGCCGGCGCGCACCGCTTCGATCAGCATGTCGGCGCGCTCCGTCCCGCCGAACTGGTCGACGCCGGCCTGCACCGCCTTCACGAAGCGCGCACGCATCGGGAGGTCTTCCACTCCCCACGGCATCGCGACGCTGGCGAAGGTCGGGCGCTCCCCGGCGGGCGCTCCCGCGCGGCACTTGTCGGAACAATCGTTGGTGATCGCCCAGTCTGTGAGGACGATCCCCCGGAAACCGTACTCGCCGCGGAGGATCTCGGTCAGCAGCTGATGGTTGTAGCCGGCGCCGACCTGCTCGATGGGCCGCCCCTTCCAGGTCGCCCCCTCGAGGATCGAGTACGTCGGCATCACCCCGGCGACGTGTGCCTCGAACGCGCCGAGGAAGGGGCGCACGTGATAGGCGAGGTTCTGCCCGGGAAAGGTCGCGTAGCGCCCGTAGTGGTTGTGGCTGTCGTAGCCGAGCTTCGCCGCCCCGTAGCCGACCCAGTGCTTGACGATCGTCGCGACGCCGACGCTGTCGACGCCGTTCGCGCCGTGCTGGAATCCCTCGACGTAGGCGCGGACGAGCGGGCCGGCGAGCGCGGCATCCTCGCCGAAGGTGCCGTTGATCCGGCTCCAGCGCGGCTCGGTGGCGAGGTCGGCCTGCGGGGAGAGCGCCATCTGGATCCCGACCGCGCGATACTCCTGCCGCGCAACGTCGCCGAAGCGGCGCATCAGCGCCGTGTCGCCTAACGCGGCGAAGCCGAGCGTCTCCGGCCACTGCGAGAACTGCCCGGCGGTGACGCTGGCGCCGAGGACGAACTGGAAGTGGTTGCGCGGATCGGTGCTGATGGTGAGCGGGATCCCCAGCCGCGTCCCCTCGGCGAGCTGCTGCAGTGCGTTGCTCGCCGCGGCGAGCGACGCGGGCGGTCCGCCGAGACGGGTGATCATGCTCGTCACCTTCGCGCCGTCGATCAGCGCGCGGTTGGCGGCGGTGTCGTACTGCACGCCGACCCCGGCGACCCCCATCGGACCGCCGCTGCGCGCGGTGCCGTGCATCATCGTCCCGGCCTTCTCCTCGAGCGTCATGCGGGCGACGAGGTCGCGGGCGCGCGCGTCGGGGGTGAGGCGCCAGTCCTCGTAGGGATCGAGAACGCCGTCGCGATTCAGGTCGCGGAAGCGGAGCCCGTCCTGCTCGATGATCGGAATGCGCCAGGTACCGAGGTGGGGCTGCTGGGCGGCGGCGAGGGCGGGGAG
>DASZNJ010000221.1:0-6958 GCA_035551575.1 Gemmatimonadaceae bacterium | reverse complement strand
CAGCGCACGGCGCGAGGGGCCGTTGCCGGTCACCGCGTCGAGCGCGGGCGCGCCTCCGGGCGGGTGGGCGATCCGTGCCCGGCGGCACGATGCCGCTCGAGATCGGCGTCGTACATCTTCTGCACGAGCGACTTGAATCCGACCTTTGGCTCCCAGCCGAGGACGCGCCTGGCCTTGGATGGATCGGCGACAAGGAGGTCCACTTCGGCGGGGCGCATGAATTTCTGGTCGAATACGACGTGGTCTTCCCAGTCGAGTCCCGCGCATTCGAAGGCGATCTCGCAGAGCTGGCGAACGGACCAGGTCTCGCCCGTGCCGACGACATAGTCGTCAGGCTCGTCCTGCTGGAGCATCCGCCACATCGCGTCGACGTAGTCGCCGGCGAAGCCCCAGTCGCGGCGTGCGTCGAGGTTGCCAAGGTGGAGCTGCTTCTGGTAGCCGAGCTTGATGCGGGCCACCCCGTCGGTGACCTTGCGCGTGACGAACTCGAGGCCGCGGCGCGGGCTCTCGTGGTTGAAGAGGATTCCGGAGACCGCGTAGAGTCCGAAGCTTTCGCGGTAGTTGACGGTGATCCAGTGGCCGTAGACCTTGGCGACGCCGTACGGGGAGCGAGGGTAGAAGGGAGTGCTCTCCCGCTGGGGAGTCTCGACGACCTTGCCGAACATCTCGCTCGAACTGGCCTGGTAGAAGCGCGCTTTGGGAGCCGCCTTGCGCATCGCCTCGAGTACGCGGGTGACGCCTAACGCCGTGAATTCCCCGGTGAGGACGGGCTGGTTCCACGAGGTCTGAACGAAGCTCTGCGCGGCGAGGTTGTAGATCTCATCCGGCTTGCACTCCTGCATGGCGTCGACGAGCGAATGCTGGTCGAGGAGGTCCGCGGAGAGGAGCTCGACCTGGTCGACGAGGTGACTGATGCGCTCGTAGGGAGTGGTCGAGCTGCGCCTGACGATGCCGACGACGCGGTATCCCTTGGCGAGGAGGAGCTCGGCGAGGTAGGAGCCGTCCTGGCCAGTGATGCCGGTGATCAGCGCGGTGCGGTTAGCGGGCACTGGGAGAGGTGGAGGTGAGGAAGCTTCTCGACGCGAAAAAGGGGAGCTAGACAATAGCTCCCCTTTCCGTCACTGCGAAGAGCGAAGGAGCGTCAGGCGACGCGTGGAGCGCGTGGCGCACGCGTGACCTTGTTCGCGGCCATGCAGCGGGTGCAGACCTTCACCTTGGTGATCTTGCCGTCGACGACCGTCCGCATGACCTGGAGGTTCGGCTTCCAGGTGCGGCGGGTCTTGTTGTTCGCGTGCGAGACGTTGTTGCCGAAGGCGACGCCCTTGTCGCACGAGAAGCAGCGATTGCGTTGGATGGCGGCCATCGGTCAGCCCTCGATCAGTTCGATGCGCGCCAGGTCGGCGCCGTCACCCTTGCGGTGACCGGTCTTGAGGATGCGGGTGTAGCCGCCCTTGCGGTTGGCGAACTTGGGCCCGATTTCCTGGAAGAGCTTGTCGGCCACGGCGCGCTGCTGGACGTGCACGCCGGCGAGCCGGCGCGCGTGGAGCGTGCCGTCCTTGGCCTTGGTGATCAGCTTCTCCACGAAGGGGCGAAGCTCCTTGGCCTTCGCTTCCGTCGTCTCGATGGCGCCGTGCTGAAACAGCGACTGCGCGAGACTGCGCATGAGTGCGAGCTTCTGCTCGCTCGTCCGGCGCAGCTGGCGTCCGGCCTTGGCGTGGCGCATTGAACTACTCCTGTTCCGGTTCGTCGTCGGGAAGCGCGGCGGCGGCGGCGCGGCTCGGCGGCGTGCCCCAATCGAGCACCCGCACCCCCTCGCCGTTCTCGTCGTAGCGCATCCCGAAGTTCAATCCCTCACGCTCGAGGAGATCCGCGATCTCCTGGAGCGACTTCTTCCCGAAGTTCTTGACCTGCAGGATCTGGCTCTCCGTCTGCCGCACCAGGTCGCCCAGGGTGCGGATGTTGGAGTTCTTGAGGCTGTTCACCGACCGGACCGACAGCTCGAGGTCGTCGATCGGGGTGCGCAGCACGGTCGACAACCGGGCTCCGTCGCCGCCGCCCGCGCCCTCGCCCGACATCAGGGGCGCCGACGAGTGCGAGCCGAATTCGACGAAGTACTGGAAGTGCGTCTGGGCGAGCGCCGCGGCATAGCTGACCGCTTCCTGCGGGGTGATCGTGCCGTTCGTCTCGACGGTGAGCGTCAGGCGATCGTAGTCCGTGCGCTGGCCGACGCGCGTCTCGGCGACGGCGAAGTTGGCGCGGCGAACCGGGTTGTAGATCGAGTCGATGCGCACCAGGTCGACAGGGAGCCCGCGGTCGAGCGGGTGCTGGTCGGACTCGACGTAGCCACGCCCCTTGTTGACGTAGAGCTCGACGTTGAGCTCGCGGTCATCCTGGAGGGTGAGGATGTGGTGCCCGTGATCGAGCACCCGGACGCCCCCCGACTCCATGATGTCACCGGCGGTGACGGGGCCCGACTGCGACTTCGAGATGCGGAGGACCGCATCCTCGACGTCGTCGGACATCGACAGCGTCAGCGTCTTGAGGTTGCCGATGATCTGGTGGACGTCCTCGACGACGCCGGGAATGGTCTGGTGCTCGTGGACGACCCCGTCGATGCGGAAGCCCCAGACCGCGGCGCCACGGAGCGACGAGAGCAGCATGCGGCGCATCGCGTTGCCTAACGTGTGGCCGAAGCCGCGCTCCAGCGGCTGCAGCCGGAACTCGGCGACATTCGGGTTGTCGTCGCGAGTCGTTGCTTCTACAAGCTGCGGGCGAACCAGCCCGCGGAGGTCGATCGTCTGTGCCATTGCCGTGATTCCTCTGTTGGTCTCGCTGGAGCAGCGCTCCAGTGACGCCCTACCCCGCCCTTGACGCGCGGTAGGCTCGTATGGGAGTCAAGGTCCCGACCGCGGCGCGGAGCGCCGCTGTACGTCGTGCTTCCGTGGCTCTCAGCCTTTAGCCTTTAGCCGTTAGCGTTGAGCGACGGCGTTGTCGCCGCTGTCGCTCAACGCTAATGGCTAACGGCCGAACTGCGATTGAACTGCGTCTGGCGCGAACTACTTCGAGTAGAGCTCGACGACCAGCTGTTCCTGAGCCGCGATCGGGATGTTCGGGCGGGTCGGGCGCTCCAGCATCCGGCCGCTGAACGTTTCCTTGTCGACGGCGATCCAGGAGAGCGGTGCGCCGCGCGACGACTGATCCATCGCGGTCATCACCGAGACCTGCTCGCGGGACTTCATCCGGACGCGAACCTCGGCGCCGGGCGTGACGACGTAGCTCGGGATGTCGACCGACTTCCCGCCCACTTCGACGTGGCGGTGACGGATCAGCTGGCGCGCGGCCTTGCGGCTGGCGGCGAAGCCCATCCGGTACACGACGTTGTCGAGGCGGCTCTCCAGCGCGGCGAGGAGGTTGTGGCCGGTGATTCCGGGAAGGGTGGTGACCTTCTCGAAGGTGTTCCGGAACTGTCCCTCGCTGATGCCGTAGATGCGCTTGATCTTCTGCTTCTCACGGAGCTGCTTGCTGTACTCCGACGCCTTGCGGCGGCGGGCGGTCGCCTGCCCGTGCTGGCCGGGCGCGTACGGACGACGCTCGACCGGGCACTTCTCCGTGAAACACTTCTGCCCCTTGAGGAAGAGCTTGGTTCCCTCGCGGCGGCACTGCCTGCAGCTCGCGCCAGTATAGCGGCCCATGGTCAGACCCTCCGGCGCTTCGGGGGACGGCAGCCGTTGTGCGGAATCGGCGTGACGTCCTTGATCGACTTGACCTGGAGCCCGGCGGCGGCGAGCGCCTGGATGGCCGACTCGCGGCCACTGCCCGGGCCCTGCACGCGGACGTGCACGCGGCGGACGCCCTGCGTCATCGCCTCCCGCGCGCACTGCTCGGCCGCGACGGTCGCGGCAAACGGGGTCGACTTCTTGGAGCCCTTGAACTGGGCCTTCCCCGAAGATCCCCAGGCCACCGCGTTGCCGCGGGGGTCGGTGATCGTGATGATCGTGTTGTTGAAGGTCGCGTTGACGTGGGCGATCCCCTCCGCCTCGATCACGCGCTTGCTCTTCTTCGCAGTCGCCATACGCCTACTTGGTTACCTTCTTCTTGCCGGCAATCGCGCGGCGCGGTCCCTTCTTGGTACGGGCGTTCGTGTGCGTCCGCTGGCCGCGAACGGGGAGACCCCGGCGGTGACGGATGCCACGATACGACCCGATGTCCATCAGTCGCTTGATGTTCATCGCGACTTCGGTGCGGAGCGCACCCTCGACGCGGACATCACGCTCGATGGCCTGGCGGAGTTTGTTGACGTCGGCCTCGCTCAGGTCACGGATGCGCTGCGTCGCGTTCACCCCGGTCTTCTCGAGGATCTGCTGCGCGGTCGTCCGGCCGATGCCGAAGATGTACGTGAGGCCGATCTCAACCTTCTTGTCGCGAGGGAGATCGACGCCGGCAATACGAGCCATGGTTAGCCCTGACGCTGCTTATGCTTTGGATTGCGCTTGCAGATGATGCGAGTCACGCCGTCGCGCTTCACGACTTTGCAGTGCTCACAGATCGGCTTGACGCTGCTGCGAACTTTCACGGGAGCTCCGAGTCCAGAATCTGTCCACTTCACGGGCAGACTCTGATTCTAATGAGCCCGGCGGGAGCACGCAAGTCCGCAGGGTATCACGTGATAAGACCGAGCTCCCGGTTCACCCGCCGCATCGCCGCAGCGGGGTCCGGGGCCCCCGTGACTGCCCGCCCGAGGATCAGGTAGCGCGCCCCTGCCGCCGCGGCAGCGGCCGGCGTCGATGTCCGGGCCTGGTCGTGGGCGTCGCCCCCTGCCAGCCGGATCCCGGGGATGAGCAGCGCCAGCCCGGCGCCAAAGGCGGCGTGAAGCTGTGCTGCTTCGCGGCCGCTGCAGACCACGCCGTGTGCTCCCGCGGCGGCGGCAAGCCCGGCGAGACGGAGCACCTCGTCATCCACGCGCAGCTCGTCCCGCCCCCACGCCGAGCCGAGCGCCGCCGAGTCGAGTGAGGTCAGGACGGTCACGCCGAGCACTCCACAGCCAGCGCCCGCGCCCTCTACCGCCGCTCGGACCATCTCCGCCCCCCCGCTGGCGTGCACCGTCAGCAGCCGGACCCCGAGGGATGCGGCGGCCCGCGCCGCCTCGCGGACTGTGTTCGGGATGTCGTGGAACTTGAGGTCGAGAAAGACCTCACACCCCTCGGCCCGCACCGCCTTCACGATCGATGGCCCCTCGCTCGTGAACAACTCGCTCCCGACCTTGTAGAAGCGGCAGCCCTCCCCGAGGAGCCGCACCAGCGCCAGTGCATCCCCCGCGCAGGGGACGTCGAGGGCGACGATCGGGGTCGCCGTCATGCCGGCCATTCAAGCGTCCCGACCAGCTGCCTGACCGTCGTGCCGTGGGCGGCGCACCAGCGCGCGAGGTCGGCGACGATCCGCTCCGGCAGCCGGGGCTCGCGCATCGCCGCGGTGCCGATCGCGACGAGGCTCGCGCCGGCGAGGATGTACTGGAGCGCATCGGTCGCCGAGGCGACGCCGCCGACGCCGATGATCGGCACTCCGGGGAGGGCGCGGCTCACCTTCCAGGTCGCGAGCACGCCGACCGGGAGGATGGCCGCGCCACTCACCCCGCCGCTGCCGAAACCTAACGCTGGACGGCGGTGCTCGACGTCGATGACGAGTCCGGGGACCGTGTTGACCAGCGTCAGCCCGTCGGCCCCCGCGCCGACCGCGGTGCGAGCGGCACCGGCGATGTCCGCGAGCGCGGGCGAGAGCTTGACGAACAGCGGCCGTCCGGTCGCCGCGCGCGCGCCGGCAACCACGGCGCGCAGCGTCGCCGGATCGGCGCCGAACTCCATGCCGCCGGCGCGAACGTTAGGGCAGCTCACGTTGAGCTCGTAGGCATCGGGCCCGGAGCGCGCGCGCCGCGCGCCCGCCGCGCCCTCCTCGATCCCGGCGACGACGCTCGCGAAGTCCTCGACCGCACTGCCGACGACGTTGACGATCACCCGCGTCGGCGACGCCGCGAGGTGTTCGAGCAGCCACGGCAGGTGCTCGCTCCGCACCGACTCCAGCCCCGGATTGGCGAGCCCGATCGCGTTGATCATCCCGCCCCCGAACTCGGCGACGCGGGGGGCGGCCGCTCCGGCACGGGGAGCGACGCTGACCGCCTTCGTCACGATCCCGCCGAGTCTGTCGAGCGCGACGACGCCGGCAAGCTCGCGGCCGTAGCCGGCGGTGCCGGCGGCCAGCAGGATCGGGTTGGCGAAGGCGATTCCCGCCGCCTCGACGGCGAGCACCGGGTCACTGCTCGCGGCGGAAGCCGAGCGTCGGCTGCGGGGCAGCGAAGAGGTCGTCACGGCGAGGGTGGAGGGGAGGCGGCTGCGTGCCGTGCAGCCGCGCTGTCGGTGTAGACGACGATCGCGCGCTCCCACGCGCGACGCAACAGCGAGTCGGCGGCGACAGCGAGCGTGTCGGTGCTCGGCCGGCCGTCGAAGGCGGCGATGTACGGGGAGTCCGGCCAGCGCGAGCGCGCGGCCTCCACGAACGCCGGGGCGGAGTCGGGGGTGATCGCCGCCGCGGCGAGCCACCCCTTCGCCGCGAGCGGCGATCCCGGGGGAAGGCTGCGGAACAGCACGCGCGCGGCGCGGCGGGCGGCAAGACTGTCGCGCAGGACCTCGGCAGCGAGAAAGCGCCCGGCGCCGCTCGCGCTGTCCTCGACGGCAAGCACGCGCGCGAGGAGCACCGCATCGGCGTTCCGGCCGCGACTGTACGCGTCGCGCCGGGCGACGCGCGCGATCTCGTCGAGCGACGGGAGGTCGCGCAGCTCGATGCCGAGCATCGCGTCGCGGGCGCGGCCCACCAGCGCGCTGTCGCTGGTCAGCTTCGGTACGGGCGCGAGCAGGGTCCGCGCGTCGAGCTCGCGTCCCGCATCGATCAGGCGCTGAGCGATGGTGAC
>DASZNJ010000220.1:0-9157 GCA_035551575.1 Gemmatimonadaceae bacterium | reverse complement strand
CGGCGATCCGGCGCGCAAGGTCGAGATCGTCGGCGTCACCGGGACGAACGGGAAGACGACGACGGTCGGGTTGCTGCGCCACCTGCTCGACGGCGCCGACGGCCGCGCGGCATCGATCGGAACGCTGGGCGTGCTCGTCGGCAGCGCCGGTGATCCGCTCGAAGGCGGGGGCGGGCTGACGACCCCGGGGCCGATCGAGCTGCAGCGCATCCTCGCCGAGCTCGTCGCCCGCGGGGTGACGCGGGTCGCGATGGAAGTGTCGTCGCACTCGCTGCACCAGCACCGGGTCGAGGGGCTCGTCTTCGCGGCGGGGGTGTTCACCAACCTCACCCGCGACCACCTCGACTACCACGGAACGATGGAGGAATACCTCGCGGCCAAGGCGCTGCTGATCGGCCTCCTCGCGCCGGGTGGGGTCGCGGTGGTAAACGCCGACGACCCGGCGTGGCACAAGCTCCCGCCGGCGCCGAAGCGCCTGACGTTTTCCGCGGACGGGCGCGACGCCGGCGTCCGCGCGCTCGATGTCCGCTACCGGCCGCGGGGCAGCGAATGGACGCTCGCCATCGGCGCCGAACGCGCCCCGGTGAAGCTGCCGCTGATCGGCGCGTTCAACGTGGCGAACGCGCTCGCGGCCGCCGGCGCGGCGAGCGCGCTCGGCGTCCCGGCCGCGACGATCGCGGAGCGGCTGTCGCGCGCGCCGCAGGTGCCGGGACGGCTCGAGCTGCTGCACGACACCCCGGCGGTGCTCCGCGACTATGCCCACACCCCCGACGCGCTCGAGCGCGCGTTAGGCGCGGTTCGCCCCTTCGCCACCGGGAAGCTGATCGTCGTCTTCGGCTGCGGCGGGGATCGCGACAAGGGGAAGCGCCCGGTGATGGGCGACATCGCCGCCCGCATGGCGGACCTTGCGATCGTGACCAGCGACAATCCGCGCACCGAGGATCCGGAGCGGATCCTCGACGAGATCGAGGCGGGGATGGGAGGCCGGCCGCACGAGCGGGTCGAGGATCGCCGGGCCGCGATCGCCCGCGCCCTGGCCATCGCCGGGGCCGACGACGTCATCGTCCTCGCCGGCAAGGGACACGAGACCTACCAGGTGCGCGGCACCGTCAAACTCCACTTCGACGAGAAGGAAATCGTGCAGGAACTGACAGCGGGGAGGCGATGAAGCGGCTCACCTGGACGATGGACGAGGTGGCCGCGGCCCTCGCCGGCCGTGCGCGCGGCGAGCTGCCGCGCGGGGACACGGCCTTCAGCGGGGTGAGCACGGACACGCGCACGATCGCCCCGGGCGCGCTCTTCGTCGCGTTGCGCGGCGACAATCATGACGCGCACGACCACCTCGCCGACGCGGTCGCGAAGGGGGCGACCGGGCTCGTCGTCTCCGACGCGCGCCGGGCGAGCGGGTTGGCGGTCGCGGTCTACGCGGTCGACGACACCCTTCACGCGTTAGGCGCGCTCGGCCGGCACTGGCGAGGCGCGTGGGGGAAGCCGGTCATCGGGGTGACCGGGAGCAACGGGAAGACGAGCACCAAGGAGCTGCTCCGCGCGGCGCTCGGCGCCCGATTCCGCGTCCATGCGACGCAGGGGAACCTGAACAACCAGGTCGGCGTCCCCCTCACGCTGCTGGCGATCCCGGACGAGGCCGAGATCGCAGTGGTCGAGATGGGCACCAGCATGCCGGGGGAGATCGCCATTCTCCGGGCGATCGCCGAGCCCGACATCTCGGTGCTGACGTCGGTAGCCGAGGCCCACCTCGAGCTGCTCGGGTCGATCGACGGGGTGCGCCGGGAGAAGTCGGCGATCTTCGACAACGTCGCCGTCGCGGTCGTCCCGGCGACGGAGCCCGAGGTGATCGCGATGGCGCGCGACCGCGCGGCACGGGTGATCGTCGCCGGCCTCGGGAGCGGCGACATCCAGGCGTCGAGGTGGGGGCGGAACGAGGACCTCGCGTCCGGTGGGGGGTGGGTGGAGGTCGGGGGGACGCGCATCGAGGTCCCCCTGCGCGGGGAGCACAACCTGCGGAACGCGATGCTCGCCATCGCGGTCGCCGGCGAGTGCGGGGTGCCGCTCCCCGACATCGCCCGCGGGATCGCGGGGATGCCGCAGCCGAAGATGCGCCTGGCCGCGGAACCGCTGGGCAGGGCGCTGCTCATCAACGACGCTTACAACGCGAACCCCGGCTCGACACGGGCGGCGGTCGACCTGCTCGACGGCACCGCTCGCGGCCGCCAGCGCGTGCTCGTGCTCGGCACGATGCGCGAACTTGGCGCTGGCGCGACCGCGCTGCACGCCGAGATTGCCAAGCGCGCCGTGGAATCGTCCATCGAGGTGATCGCCGGGATCGGCGACTTCGCGCCGGCGCTCGACGCGGTGCGCGACGATCGCGTGGTGACGGCGCCCGATGTCGAAGAATTGTGGCCACTGCTCCGGGAGCGCATCGCCCCCGACGCGGTGATCCTGCTCAAGGCGTCGCGGGGGATGAAGCTCGAGCGCATCGTGCCGCACCTCACGACGTGGGCCGCGGCAACGCGTTAGAGTGACTGTCGGCGAGCGCTGCTCGCCGGCTCGCGGGCGAAGAAGGGATCGAGGCAATCGCAGCAACGGCCGGCGCGCCGCGCCGGGCCGCACTCCTTTACATCCGAAAGACGCGTCGTGCTCTATCACTTTCTCGTCCCGCTGACGCACTACGTCAAGCTCTTCAATCTCTTCAACTACATCTCGTTCCGCGCGGCGGGCGCGGCGGTCACGGCGCTGCTGATGTCGTTCCTCGTCGGGCCGGCGATCCTTCGCCGGCTCAAGGCGGGGGCGGTGCACCAGGTGGTGAGGGAGGGGACGCCGGACACGCATGCGGGGAAGGGGACGACGCCGACGATGGGCGGTCTGATCATCCTCGCCTCGTCGCTGGTCCCGACGCTGCTGTGGGCGAAGCTGAACAACCGCTACATCCTGCTCGCGCTGCTCGTCACCGCGTGGATGGGGGTCATCGGCTTCATCGACGACTACCTGAAGATGAAGCAGAAGCGCGAGGGGAGAAAGAACGAGGGTCTGGTCGAGCGCTACAAGCTCGTTGGCCAGGTGACCATCGGCGTCTTTCTCGGCTGGTACCTCTGGCAGCACCCGCTCTCGACGCTCCCGGGCGCGTCGACGACGCTCCCGTTCTACAAGTACGTGCTGATCATCCCGGCGACGGGGGCGCTCGCGTTCCTCTACGTCCTGTTCACGACCTTCGTGCTCACCGGGACGAGCAACGCGGTAAACCTGACCGACGGCCTCGACGGGCTCGCGGCGGGGCTGACGGCGATCGCGTCCTTCACCTTCGCGATCTTCGCCTACGTGATCGGCAACTTCAAGGCGGCCGACTACCTGCAGCTCTTCTACATGCGCGGAGCCGGCGAGCTGACGGTGTTCTGCGTGGCCCTCGCCGGCGCCTGCATCGGCTTCCTCTGGTACAACACGCACCCGGCCGAGGTGTTCATGGGCGACACCGGGTCGCTCGCCCTCGGCGGGGCGTTAGGCGCGATCGCGATCCTGCTGAAGAGCGAGTTCCTCCTCCTCTTCATCGGCGCGGTGTTCATGACCGAGACGATCTCGGTGATCCTCCAGCGCACCGTCTTCCGGTACCGCCGCAAGAAGTTCGGGGTCGAGTACGCGAAAGCGAACCGGGTCTTCCTGCGAGCTCCGCTGCACCACCACTTCGAGCTGAAGGGATGGCGCGAGACGCAGGTCGTCGTCCGGTTCTGGATCCTCGGCATCCTCTCCGCGTTCGTCGCCCTCAGCACCCTCAAGATCCGATGAGCGCCGGGCGTCCCGCGCTCGAGCGCGGCGAGTACGCGGTCATCGGCCTCGGGAAGAGCGGCCGTGCGGCGGCCGAGCTGCTCGCCCGGGCGGGCGCGAAGGTGTATGCGTCCGACGCGGCGGAGACGCCGGCCGCCGGGACGGCGGCAGCCGAGCTCCGCGCGCTCGGCGTCGACGCCGACGCCGGCTCGCACGACCTCGATCGGATCGCCCGCGCCGCGCGGGTGGTCGCCAGCCCCGGGGTACCCCCGGGCGCCGCCCCCCTCGCGCGCGCGCGCGCGGCCGGCGTGCCGGTGGTCGGCGAGATCGAGATCGCGCTCCAGTTCCTGCCGGAGACGCGGGTCATCGCGATCACCGGGACGAACGGGAAGACGACCACCACCGCCCTGGTCGGCGCCCTCCTCCGCGCCATGGGGAAGAACGCGATCGACGCCGGCAACATCGGCACCCCGCTCGCCGCGGTCGCCCTCGGCGCGACGCACCCCGAGTGGATCGCGCTCGAGCTGTCGTCGTTCCAGCTGCACGACACCCCGTCGATCGCCCCCGACGTCGGGGTGGTGACGAACCTGAGCCCGGATCATCTCGACCGCTACTCGACGGTCGACGAGTACTACCAGGACAAGGCGCTGATCTTCCGGAACATGACCGCGAAGTCGCGGTGGGTGCTCAACGCCGACGATCCGGCGACGCTGACCCTCGCCCGCCGGCTGCCGGCGGCGCTGAGCCCGTCCGGGGTGCCGAGCGAGCGCTGGCCGTTAGGCACGACGTGCCGCTTCTCGCTGGCGGCGCCGAGCGACGCATGGTACGACCGCGCCGCCGACAGCCTCGTCGTGCTCGGCGAACCGCTGCTCGCGCGCCGCGAGCTGACGCTGTTCGGCGACCACAACGTCGCCAACGCGCTGGCCGCGTCGCTCGCGGTGATGACCGCCGACGAGGCGCACCGGACTCCGGAAGCGCGGGCGCGGATCGCCACCGGTCTCCGCGGCTTTACCGCGCTCAAGCACCGGCTCGAGGTCGCGGGCGAGTTCGGCGGGGTTCTCTGGATCAACGATTCGAAGGCCACGAACGTGAGCAGCACCCTCGTCGCCGTCGAGGGGATGACGCGTCCGACGGTGCTCCTCCTCGGCGGGCGCCACAAGGGGGAGCCGTACACCGCGCTCGCACCGGCAATCGAGCGGAACTGCAGGGCGGTGATCGCCTACGGCGAGTCGGCGGAGATCGTCGCCAGGGACCTCGGGGGGCTCGTCCCGGTCGAGCGGTTGGGCAGCGATTTTGCCGAGGTGATCGACCGGGCGCGGGCGGTCGCGAGGCCGGGCGACGCGGTGCTGCTCTCACCCGCGTGTTCGAGCTACGACATGTTCAACAACTACGAGGAGCGCGGCGCCGAGTTCAAGCGGCTGGCGGCGCAGCGGGCGAAATGACCGTGGCGGCGCGCCTGACGCCACGGGCGACGACGATGGAGCGGAACACGCCGGCGCGGAAGACGCCGCCGCGCGGCGCGGCTGCCGGGCCGCGCGTCCGGTGGCGGATGACGGCGGAAGCGCGCGCCCTGATCGCGGTGACTTCGATCCTGCTCGTCTTCGGCCTCGCCGCGCTCTACAGCGCGAGCGCGATCGTCGCCGTGCAGGAGGGGCGCGACGGCTCATACTACCTCGTCCGCCAGGCGGTCGGCGCGATCGTAGGGATCGCCGTCTTCGCCGTCGCGGCAAAGACCGACGCCGAGCGCTGGCGCGACTGGGCATGGCCGCTGATGGGAGCGGCGCTCCTGCTGATGCTGCTGACGGTGCTGCCGTTCACCGAGGCGATCGCGCCCCGCATTCACGGGTCGCGGCGATTCCTCCGTGGCAGCTCGCTGCAGCCCTCGGAGCTGGCGAAGCTGGCGGTGGTGATCTGGACGGCGATGCTGGTGGTGAAGAAGGGGGAGGCGATGCGCCGCCTGACGAAGGGGATGCTCCCCGCGCTGGTGATCGTCGGGCTGCTGGCGATCCTCGCCGCGCTCGAGCCCGACCTGTCGGCCGCCGTCTACTTCCTCCTGCTGATGGGAGTCGTGATGTTCGCCGGCGGGGCCCGCATCGGCCACTTCGTCGCGTTAGGCATCATCGGCACGCCGCTGCTCTGGCACCAGATGGAGCGGCTGCAATACGTCCTCCTCCGGATGACGTCGTTCTTCGACCCGGGGAGCGCGACGCGCGAGGTCAGCTACCAGCTCCAGCAGTCGCTGATCGCCGTCGGCTCGGGGCGGCTGCTCGGGCGAGGCTTCGGCCAGGGGCACCAGCAGTACGGCTTCCTGCCGTTCCCGTTCAGCGACTTCATCGGGAGCAACGTCGGTGAGGAGTGGGGGTTTCTCGGCATCGCCGGGCTGGTCGTCGCCTTCGCCGTCTACGCGGCGTTAGGCATGCGGATCGCCCGGCGCGCGCGCTCGCCGTTCCTCCGGCTGGTGGCGGTCGGGCTGACCTTCACCGTCGTGTCGACGGCGTTCATCCACATCGGCGTCGTCGTCGGGCTGCTCCCGACCACCGGGCTGACGCTTCCTTTCGTCTCGTACGGGCGCTCGAACCTGCTCCTCTCGCTGCTGAGCACCGGGGTGCTCGTCAACATCGGGAGCGACCGCGAGCGCGTCACCGCGCCGGCAGCCGCCGACCCGCTCGGCGCGATCGGATGAGGTCCGCGTGAGAGTCTGGTTCGCGGGTGGTGGCACTGGGGGACATCTCTATCCGGGGCTCGCGATCGCGCGGGCGATGATCGCCGAGGATCCGTCGGTCCGTCCGTTCTTCGTCGGCGCGCGCCGCGGGATCGAGCGCGAGCTGCTGCCGGAGCAGGGATTTCCGTACGAGCTCCTCGACCTGCATCCGCTCTATCGCTCGAAGCCGTGGCAGAACTGGCGCACGCTGCGCGGGATGCTCAGCGCCTGGCGACGGCTCGGCGCCCTCGCGCGCGACCAGCGTCCGGCGCTGGTCGTCGGCACCGGGGGCTACGGCGCGGCGCTCGCCCTCGCCTTCGGGGTGCGGCACCGGATCCCGATCGCCCTGCAGGAAGCGAACAGTCATCCCGGGCTCACCGTCCGGCTGTTCGCGCGCTTCGCCCGCGCGGTCTACCTGGGTTTTCCCGAGGCGGCGCGGGCACTGAAGGCGCCGGCGGAAGTGCTTCACGACACCGGCTGCCCGATCGATCCTCCTCCGGCGCCGCGTCCCGACGCCGCGGCCGCGCGCGCGGCGTGGGGCTTTCCGCGCGAGGGCGGGCGCGTGATCCTCGCCTTCGGCGGCAGCCAGGGCGCGCGCGGGCTCAACGCGGTGGTCGCCGACTGGGTGCGGGCCGGGATCCCGCGCGATACGTACATGATCTGGGGGACGGGGCGCGCCCAGCACGCCGAGCTCGCGCCGCTGCAGGGCGACCGCGTCCGCATCCGCCCCTACCTTGCGCCGATCACGCAGGCCTACGCCGCCGCCGACGTCGCGATCACCCGCGCCGGGGCGATGACGACCGCCGAGCTCTGCGCCTGGGGCATCCCGATGTTCCTCGTCCCCCTGCCGACGGCCGCCGCCGACCACCAGACCGAGAACGCGAAGAGCCTGCACGCGGCCGGCGCCGCGATCCATCTTCCGCAGCCAGGCCTAACGGCGCTGATGCTCGATGCGATCGTGCGGAACGTTCTCGACGACCCGGCCCGCCTCGCCTCACTCGCCGCCGCCGCCCGGGCACGAGCGCGGCCCGACGCGGCCCGAGTGATCGCGCGGAACGCACTCGAAATCGCGAGCGGAACGGCGACCCCCCGCTGACGCCCGGAAGCCCCAGGACGTCCATTCCCATGCAGTTTCGAGACTTCCATTCCCAGGCAGTTTCGAGACTTCCATTCCCAGGCGGTTTCGAGACTTCCATTCCCAGGCGGTTTCGAGACTTCCATTCCCTCTCGGTTCACCGCCGCCGAATATATTCCCCGCATGCCGCTCATCGACCCTCACGATCCCCGTCCCGTCCACTTCGTCGGCATCGCCGGCGCGGGAATGAGCGCGCTCGCCGAGCTCCTCGTGCGGCGCGGCGCTGCGGTCACCGGGTGCGACAACAGCCTCGCCGGCGCGGCGGATCTCAAGCGGCTCGGCCTCGCGCTGCACGA
Organism: Gemmatimonadaceae bacterium; assembly: GCA_035551575.1. Taxonomy (GTDB): domain Bacteria; phylum Gemmatimonadota; class Gemmatimonadetes; order Gemmatimonadales; family Gemmatimonadaceae; genus JABFXC01. The sequence continues at coordinate 1,248 of DASZNJ010000220.1, read as the reverse complement.
AGGGCATGATCCGCGGCACGTCGAGGGCGCGCGGGCGGTCGTCGTCACCTCGGCGGTACCGAAGAACCACCCCGAGCTGGAACGGGCGCGCGCTCTCGCGATCCCCGTGATCCGCCGCGCCGAGGCGCTCGGCGAGGCGGTCGCGGGAACGACCCTCGTCGCCGTGGCCGGGACGCACGGCAAGACGACGACGACGGTGCTCACGACCGAGGCGCTTCGGGCGGCCGGGCTCGATGCGACCGGGGTCGTCGGCGGCCGCGTCGGCAGCTGGGGGGGAAACCTGAGCGAGGGCGGGGAGGATGTCTTCGTCGTCGAGGCGGACGAATACGACCGCTCCTTCCTCGCGCTCGCGCCGACGGTCGCCGTGGTCACCAACGTCGAGGCGGATCACCTCGACATCTATCGCGACCTCGAGGACATCCGGCAGACCTTCGCGCTGTTCGTCGGCGGCGCGAGGACGATCGTCCTCTGCGCCGACGACGATGGCGCGAACACCCTCCGCCTGCCGTCAGGCGCGGAGGTCTTCCGCTACGGGATCGCGTCCCCCGACGCGCGGGTCCGCGCGGCCCGGCTCGAGCTCTCCCCCGGCGGCTCGCGCTACGCGGTCGAGTTCGACGGCGAAACGTTAGGCGAGGTCCGCCTGCCCGTGCCCGGGCGGCACAACGTCCTCAACTCGCTGGCGGCGATCGCCACCGGGCTCGCGCTCGGTGCGACGGTCGAGTCGATGGCCAGGGGGCTGTCGCGGTTCGCCGGGGTCGAGCGCCGCTTCCAGCGGCTGGGCGAGACGGGAGGGATCGCCATCGTCGACGACTACGCGCACAACCCGACCAAGGTGCGCGCCGCGCTCGAGACGGCCCGGGTGGCATTCCCGGGGCGGCGGCTGGTCGCCGCCTTCCAGCCGCACCTGTTCACGCGCACTCGCGATTTCGCGCGCGAGTTCGGCGAGTCGCTTGCCGTCGCCGACGTCGTGCTGCTCACCGAGATCTATCCGGCGCGCGAGAAGCCGATCGAGGGAGTGACCTCGGGGCTCGTCGCCGACGGGCTGCGCGCCGCGGGGAAGGACGTCGCCTGGCGCGGGGAGCGAAGCGCGCTCGCCGATGCGCTGGCCGCGATCGTCAGGCAGGGCGACGTCGTGGTCACGATCGGGGCCGGGGACATCACGCGGACCGGTCCGGAGCTGATCGACCGCCTCGGCGCCGCGCCGCGGAAGTCATGACCGGCGGCCCGGCCGACCGCGCCGCCGCGGCC
>DASZNJ010000219.1:0-10000 GCA_035551575.1 Gemmatimonadaceae bacterium | reverse complement strand
GGGGACGACCTGCACCCCCGTGATCGTCGCCGGCGCGGCGCCCTCGGCCGGCCGCGCGATCACGATCCCGCCGCGCTTCGCCCGACGCACCGCGGCCACTCCGGCGTCGCCGCCCTCGTCCGCGCGGCTCCTCGACGGCTTCACCCCGGTGGGCGACGAGCTGGTGCCGCTGTAGCGCCGGCCCGGCGAGCGGAAGATCGCGTCGCTCACCTTCCCGTCGTCGAGGACGACGAGATCGTTCATCCCGCAGCTCTTCTCGCACCCGTTCCGGTAGAACAGGTACGTGTGCTCGCCCGACTTCCTCTCGTTGAGCGGCTTGCCGAGACGCTCGACCACTTCCGCGCGCGTCATCCCCGGGTCGATCACCACCGCCGCGTCCTGCGCGGCGAGCGGCGGAGCGGCGGCCAGCGCCGCGATGAACATCAGAGCACGGTACGACATGGTTCCTCCTCGAGTTACGCCGAGACGCGTGAGAGCAGCGACTCGAACAGTGCCAGTCCGTCAGTCGACCCGAGCAGCGGCTCGACCGCGCGCTCGGGGTGCGGCATCATTCCCAGGACATTGCCGCCGTCGCTGGTGATGCCGGCGATCGAGCGCATCGAACCGTTCGGGTTCGCCCCCTCATCGGCGACGCCGTCCTTGTTCACGTACCGGAACGCGACGCGTCCCTCGCCTTCGAGCCGGTCGAGCGTGGCAACGTCCGCGGTGTAGCGCCCTTCGCCGTGGGCGATCGGGATGCGGAGGATCTGCCCGGCGCCGTACCCCGAGGTGAAGATCGACTCGGTGGTCTCGACGCGGAGCCGCACCGTCTCGGCGATGAAGGAGAGAGATGCGTTGCGGAGGAGGGCACCGGGGAGCAGCCCCGCCTCGCACGCAATCTGGAACCCGTTGCAGACGGCGAGCACGGGCCCGCCCCGCTTCGCGTGGGCGAGGACCTCGCCCATGATCGGGCTGAACCGCGCGATCGCGCCGGCGCGGAGATAGTCGCCGTAGCTGAAGCCGCCGGGGAGCACGACGACATCGGCGCCGGCGAGATCGGTGTCGCGGTGCCAGAGATAGACCGCCTCCTCGCCTAACGCGTCGGTGACGGCGTGGAAGGCGTCGTAGTCGCAGTTCGAGCCTGGAAAGGTGACGATGCCGAATTTCACGCGGGCTCCACGGTCGCGATCTCGAAGTCCTCGGTCACCGGGTTCGCGAGCAGCTTCTCGCACATCTGGCGGGCGGCCCTGCTCGCGCTGTCGCGATCCGTCGCGGCCACGTCGATGACGATGTGGCGGCCGACCTTGACGTCGGCGACCCCGGCGAAGCCGAGGCTCTGCAGCGCGTGCGCGACCGCGGTTCCCTGGGGATCGAGAATCCCGCGACGCGGCGTCACGTGCACCGCAACCCGAAAGTTACTCACTCGCTCTCCTCCTCGACTGCCCTGGTGATCGTCGGCGTCGGCAGCGGGCCGCGCGGCCGCTTCTTCCGGCGGCGGCGGCGGCGTCCTGTCGGCATCTCGTCATGACGCGCGATCACGGACTCGTGCTCGTCCGCCTCGACGTCCTCTTCGTCCTCCTCGAACCAGATCGACTCCGCGGTCGGGACGCGGTCGAGCACGATGAGCACCAGCCACATCCCCAGCCCGAAGAGCACGTAGGCGAGCAGCACCGGGAAGAAGAACTCGCGCGGGAGGAAGATCAGCCCGAGCACCGCGCCGAGGAGGATCAGTCCGCCGACGATCCCGCGGACCGTGCGCAGGTTCACCTTCGGCACCGCCGGATAGGGCACGGGGCTGATCATCAGGAACGCGAGCACGACCATGAGAATCCGCATCATCACGTGCCACGGATAATCCGCGAGCACCTTCGTGCCGCCGAGCAGCAGGACCTCGTTGTAGAGCTTCGTCTGGCTGAAGGCGTAGTACGTCGCCAGCGTCATCCCGGCGGCGGGACTCGGGAGCCCGATGAAGTGGGTCTTCGAGCCGCCGGCCTGGGTCACGTTGAAGCGCGCCAGGCGGAGGACCGCGCAGGCCGCGAAGATGAACGCGAAGACCCAGTCCCACCCCTGCTGGTTGAGCACCGCGAAGTACACGATCATCGCCGGCGCCAGCCCGAAGGAGATCGCGTCGACCAGGGAATCGAGCTCCTCGCCGAAGCGGGATCCGCTTCCGGTCATCCGCGCGACGCGGCCATCGAGGGCATCGCAGACCCCGCCGAGCACGACGTAGACCCCGGCCTTCCCGAAATCGCCTCGCGACGCGGCGACGATGGCGAAGATGCCGAAGAACAGGTTCGCGAGCGTGAACCCGTTAGGCAGCACCACCACCGCGCGGCGCACCGGGCGGCCCCGGACGATCGGGGTCATCGCGGCGGCAGCTCCGCGACGACGGTGGTGCCGGCGGTCGTCAGGTCGCCGATCTTCACCCGCAGCGTCGCGTCGGTGGGGAGGAAGACGTCGACGCGGGAGCCGAAGCGGATGAGCCCCATCCGCTCGCCCTGCTCGACGCGCTCTCCCTCGCGGCTGTACGTCACGATGCGCCGCGCGACCAGCCCGGCGATCTGCCTGACGAGGATGCGATACGGTCCGGACTCGATGCCGACGCTCCGCTGCTCGTTCTCGAGGCTCGACTTCTCCACGGCGGCGTTGAGGAACTTCCCCGGGTTGTACTGGACGTACTTCACGATGCCGCTCACCGGGTACCGGTTGACGTGCACGTTGAAGACGTTCATGAAGATCGAGACGCGGAGCGCCTTGCCATGAATGAACGCGGGCTCGTCGACCTCCGTTATCAGCACGACCTTCCCGTCAGCCGGCGAGGTGACGACGCGATCGCCGCGCGCGCCGGTGCGCTCCGGGTCACGGAAGAAGTAGGCGACCCAGACCGCGACGACGATCATCACGACGGTGAGCAGCCAGCCGGGCCACCCACCGCGGCGCGTCGCGAAGATCAGCGCGGCGAGCGCCAGGACGGCGGCGATGGCGATGAACGGCAGTCCTTCACGGGCGAATTTCACGTCGTCTCCGGGATGTCGAGGGCCGTGCCGGTGATGCGGCGGTAGGCATCGAGATAGCGTGCACTGGTCGCGGCGATCACCGCCGGCGGGAGGGCGGGGGGCGGGGCGTCGCCGTTCCATCGCCCCGACGCGCGCTCGGCGGCGAGCCAGTCGCGCAGTGGCTGCTTGTCGAAGCTCGGCTGCGGGCGGCCCGGGGCATACCCCTCGGCGGGCCAGAAGCGGGAACTGTCCGGGGTGAGCACTTCGTCGATCAGCAGCACCTGGCCGTCGGCGCTCCGCCCGAATTCGAGCTTGGTGTCGGCGACGATGATCCCGCGCCCGCCCGCGAGCGCGCGGCCGCGTTCGTACACGGTCCGGGCCAACCCTTCCAGCATCGCCGCCATGTGCACCCCCACGATCGATCGCAGTCGCGCCACCGGGATGTTCTCGTCGTGCCCCGACTCGGCCTTGGTCGCCGGGCTGAACACCGATGGCTCCAGTCGGTCGCTCTCGCGAAGCCCGGCCGGAAGCGGCTCCCCGGCGAGCGTTCCGGCCCGCTTGTACTCCGCCCAGGCCGAGCCTGTAATGTAACCGCGCATCACGCATTCCACCGGGAACGGCGTCGTCCGGATGCACAACATCGCCCGTCCCGCGAGAAGGGCGCGGTGCGGGGCGAGCGCGGGGACCGCCTTCACGATCTCGGCCGCGTCCGCGCTGATCATGTGGTGGGCTATCCCGTCCTCGAGGTGCCGGAGCCACCAGGCAGTGAGCTGCGTCAGGACGGCACCCTTCGACGGCACCGCCTCGGCCATGACGACGTCGAACGCACTCACCCGGTCGGTCGCCACGAGCAGGACGCGGTCGTCGCCCACGGCGTACACGTCACGGACCTTGCCCGTGCGGATGCGGGGGAGGGGGAGAGCGGTCGCCGCGACGGTCTCGCCTGGTGGCGTCATACGCGGGGCTCCTCCCGCTCGGCGGTGAGCACCTGCGGCCGCGCAAGGATCGGGTCGACGTGTTCGGCGAGGAACTCGTCGACCTGCTGCGGTGCACGGCCGATGAAGCGCGAAGGATCGAGCGCGGTGCGCAGGTCACCAATCGGGAGGCCGAAATCGGGGTCGGCGGCGAGGCGGGCGAGCATGTCGTTGTCGCGGCCGTGGTCCTTCACGGCCCGGGCGGCCTCGATGCTGTGGCGACGGATGACCTCGTGGACCGTCTGCCTGTTTCCACCGGCCTTCACCGCGCGGACGATCAGCTCCTCGGTCGCCATGAAGGGGAGCTCGTCGTTGATCCGGCGGCGGATGCGCGCGGGGTGAACCTCGAGTCCCGATGCGACGTTCTGCATCAGGACGAGGATCGCGTCGGTGGCCAGGAACGACTCGGGGATCACCAGCCGGCGATTCGCGCTGTCATCGAGCGTCCGCTCGAAGTACTGGACGCTGTGCGTGTGGTTCGGGCTGGCCTCGAGCTCGACGACGAATCGGGCAAGGGAGTTGATGCGCTCGGCGCGCATCGGGTTGCGCTTGTAGGCCATCGCCGAGGAGCCGATCTGCTCCTTCTCGAACGGTTCCTCGATCTCGCCGAACGCCTGCAGCATGCGGAGGTCGGACGCGAACTTCGCCGCGCTCGCCGCGGTGCCGGCGACCGCGCCGAGGATCTGCGCGTCGAGCTTTCGCGTGTAGGTCTGCCCGGTCACGCCGAGCGAGCGCGCGAAATCCATCTTCGCGGTCACCAGGCGGTCGAGGGTGCGCACCTTGTCGTGGTCGCCGGCGAAGATCTCGAGGAAGCTCGCCTGCGTCCCGGTCGTGCCCTTCACGCCGCGGAAGGGGAGCGTCGCGATGCGGTGATCGATGTCGGCGAGGTCGAGGAGGAGGTCCTGCATCCAGAGTGTCGCGCGCTTGCCGACCGTCGTCAGCTGCGCCGACTGCAGGTGCGTGTAGCCTAACGTCGGCTCGGCGCGCCACTGGCGGGCGAACGAGGCGAGGGCGGCGATGATCGCGACGATCTTTCCGCGCAGCAGGTCGAGCCCGCGCCGGGCGAGGATGAGGTCCGCGTTGTCGGTGACGAAGGCGCTCGTCGCGCCGAGGTGGATGAACGGCCCGGCCGCCGGGGCCACGTCAGCGAAGGCGTGAACGTGCGCCATGACGTCGTGGCGGAAGCGCTTCTCGTACGCGGCGACCGCGGTGAAGTCGATGTCGTCGAGGTGCGCGCGCATCTGGACGATCGCCTCGTCGGGGATGGCGACGCCGAGCTCCTTCTCCGATTCGGCGAGGGCGAGCCAGAGCCGCCTCCACAGCCCGTGACGCGTCTGCGGCGACCAGAGGCGCAGCATCGCCCTCGAGGCATACCGATCGGCGAGAGGGGAGCTGTAGCGCTCGACGTCGCTCATCGCAGCTGGAAGTCGGTGGAGTAGACCCGGCCGCCGCGCTCGAAGAAGAGCTGGATCGGCCCGCGACCGCCGTAATAGTCGATCGCCTTCGCCGCTTCGTCGGCCGAGCTGATCGGGGTCCGGTTGATCTGGACGATGACGTCACCCGACTGCAGCCCGATCTCGTTGGTGATGCGATCGGTCGTCCGGTAGATCACCGCGCCGCGCGGGCTGCGGATGCCGCGCTCGGCGCGGATCGCCGGCGTGAGGGTGACCAGCTCCATCTCGCGGAGCACCTGCACCTTCTCGGCGCTCACCTCCGGCATGTCGGCGACCGTGACGTTGACCGTCTGCTGGCTGTTGCCGCGCATGATCCTGAGGGGGACGCTCTCGCCGACCCGGAGGTCGAGGAGCTCCGCCTCCCAGTCGAAGGGGCTGCGCAGGGTCCGGGTACCGGCGGCGACGATCACATCACCGGGGCGCAATCCGCCCCGTGCCGCCGGGGAGCCGGGGACGACGCTGGCGACGACGACGCCGGAGTTGATCACCGCCCGCGGGTTGTCGCCGCTCGGGAGCTGCAGCTTGATGCCGATCCACGGGCGGCGCACCGCGCCGTGGGCGAGCAGGTCGTCGGCGACGCGGCGGGCGCGGTTGATCGGGATCGCGAAGCCGAGGCCGATCGAGCCGCCGCTCGGCGAGTAGATCGAGCTGTTCACGCCGACCACCTCGCCGGCCGCGTTGAGGAGCGGACCCCCGGAGTTCCCGGGGTTGATCGCGGCGTCCGTCTGCACCATGTCGACGTACATCCCCCCGCCCTCGCTCGCTCCGACGAGGTTGCGGCCCGTGCCGCTGATCACGCCTGCGGTCACGCTCGGCTCGCTGTTGCCGAGGAGGAAGCCGTACGGGTTGCCGATGGCGATCGCCCATTCGCCGATGATCAGGTTGTCGGAGTTGCCTAACGGCGCGACGGGAAGACCCTTCTTGTCGATGCTGAGCACGGCGAGGTCGTTCGCCTCGTCGACGCCGAGGATCTGCGCCGGATAGGTCGTCCCGTCGCGGAGGGCGACCGAGACGCGGGTCGCGCCGGCGACGACGTGGGCGTTGGTGACGATCACGCCATCCTGCCTGACGATGAACCCCGAGCCGAGACCGGGGGTGATCCGCTGCCCGGACTGTCCGCCGAAGAACGCCTCGAACGGATCGGCGGCGACGCGCTGCAGGATCTCGGTCTGCACGGTGACAACCGCCGGCGCGACGCGGGCGACCGCCTCGGTGATCGCCGTCCGGCGCGAGGCGTCGACCGCCGTGCCGGGCGGTGGCGCGGGGAGCGTGCCGGTCGGGCGGGTCGTATCCTGGGCGCTGCTCGGATTCGCGGTCGCGTCGCAGGCGGCCAGGCCGACGAGGAGGATGGCGCGCAGCGCCCGGCCGGACGAATGGCGTGGAGAAGAGGTCATGTCAGAGCTCGCGTCCGCGGCTGGCGTGCCAGCTCGGCGAGGAACTGGTCGACGCCGCGGTCGGTGAGTGGATGGACGAGAAAGGCACGCAGCGTCTCCGGGGTGACCGAGACGGCGTGAGCGCCGGCGAGGACGCATTCGGCGAAGCGCGCGGCGGTCGCGGCTCCGGCGGCAAGGATGTCGCAGGGTGTGGAGTCCGCATCGAAGACCGCGCGAATTTCGCGCACGACGTTCACGCCGTGGTCGCCCATGACCTCGAGCTGCTCGAGCGAGGTGCTGACGATGCGGGCGCCCGCCTTGGCGGCGAGCAGCGCCTGCGCGGCGTTGAACACGAGGTCCGCCGCGACGCGAATCCCCTCGGCGGAGAGCCGCCGGATCGCGACGATCGCGTCCTCGACGAGCGGCACCTGGATGATCAGGTCTTCCGACAGCCGGGCCATCTCCCGCCCCTGGGTATAGATGTCGTGCGCGTTGACGGCACCGGCGCTGGCGCAGACCGGAAGGCGTGTCGACGCAACGAGCTCGCCGAGCATCTCCCGCGGCTCGACGCGCGGCGTTCGCCCGAGCATCGCCGGGGTGGTCACGATCCCGTCGATCAGGCCGTTCGACTCGGCCCAGCGGACTTCCTCCGGGGAGGTCGTCAGGAGAAAGATCTTCATGGAGTGAGGTAGAGCGCCGCCGGATACTCGACGCGGTCGAGGAAGAGCGCGTGCGCCGGCGCGGGTGGGGAGACCGCGCGATTGTCGGGGGCGGCGAGGAGCGCGCCTAACGACGCGGGGTCGCGGCGGCCGCGTGCGATCTCGAGCATCGTCCCGACCAGGAAGCGCACCATGTGATGGAGAAAGCGGTTGGCCTCGATCTCGAACGCGAGCCCCCCCGGCCGGTCGATCCACCGCGCGAGTCGTACCACGCAGCGATGATCATCCGTCTCCGGCGCCGTGCCCCGGACCGCGAAGCCGCGGAAACAGTGCTCGCCGGCGATCGTGCGCGCGCCCTCGTCGAGGAGGCCGCGGTCGAGCGGATGATGCTCGACCAGCTCGCGCGTACGCCGGAAGGGTGACGCCGCCTCCCCGTCGGTTCCGACGACGTAGGTGTAGCGGCGCGCGACCGCACTGTACCGCGCGTGAAACTCCGGGTGCATCTCGTGCGCCGCCGCGATCCAGACGTCGGGGGGGAGCGTCGCGTTGAGCGCCCGACGGATCGCCTGCGGTGTCCACTTCGGGGCAAGCCGCACCCCCGCCGCCTGGCCACGGGCATGCACCCCGGCATCCGTCCGTCCCGCGCCGGTCACCGGAACCGGCATCGCGCAGACCCGCGCGAGCGTCTCCTCGACCACCCCCTGGACGGTTCGCCCGGTCCGCTGCCGCTGCCACCCGGCGAAGGCGCCGCCGTCATAGTGCAGAACCAGCTGGACCGTGCGTGCCTCCATCGCGAGGGAAGTTACCCGGGCGCCACATCAAGTCAAGCGAAGGACGCCTCGGCACGAAGCGCCCAAGCGATTGACTTCGCAGGAGCTACGCCTCATCATTTCGCCTCCCTCGACCGGTCCGTCTCCGCGCTCGCGACGTTGCCGCAACCACCGAGCGCGCGTCCCTCTTGGATGCCTCCACGCACCCTCGCTTCACTCGCGCACGCCCTCAGCGTCGCGCCCGATCTCGACGGCGCTCTCGTCGCGCTGGGTGAGGGGCTCGCCGAGGTCGATCGCGCGTCGAATGTGGCGCTCCTGCGCTACGACGGAAGACGCGAGATGCTCAGCGATCGACTGACCCCGGCTGGCGGAACGGTCGAGCGCAGCGCGGTCGAGACGACCTTCGATCATCTCCCCGCCGCCACCCGCCTCACGGTCGCCGCCGGCGGCCAGTTCGTCGACCTCGGTGAGCAGTCCGACGAATACGCCCGGCTCTTCCGCCTGCGCGCCCAGTCGGAAGGCGGCTGGCTCTCGCTGCGCGGCATCCGCGCCGACGGTCACCTCGCGGCGGTCATCGCCCTGTACGAGCCGAAGAAGATCTTCGGCACGCGGGCCTCGGAGCGATTCGCGCCGTCGGTCGCGCTCTTCGAGCTGGCGTTCGCGCGCTTCGCGGAACGCGAGGCGCGCGAGGAAGCGGTGAAGACGCTCGAGGAGGTCACCCAGCGCGTGCACGGCGACTATGTGCGCAGGCTCGGCGTCCTCGAGCAGCAGCTGAAGCAGGCCCAGGGGAACGGCGGCGGCGATCCGGCGCGAGTCGTCGCGCTCGAGGGGGAGATCGCGCGCGCAAGCGAGGAGGCGCGCAAGTCGGCGCGCCGCGCGCAGGCCGTCGAGCAGCAGGTGCTCGCCGCGGTCGAGCAGCTGGAGAAGGCGCACGTCGAGCTTCATCGCCGCAGCGAGTCGCTCCGCCAGAAGACGCGGACCATCTACCTCATCGACCGCGTCCTCACCCTCGACGCGGCGACGGAAGACCCACAGGAGCTCGTCGACAGCCTGCTCGCGCTCGTCGGCGACGACATGCAGGCCGCCCGCTGCTCGCTGATGCTCGTCGCCCCCGATGGCGAGAATCTCTACCTCGCCGCGGCGCGCGGGATCGCGCCCAACGTGGCGGTCACGTCCCGTGTCCGGATCGGCGAGGGGGTATCGGGAAAGGTGGCGCAGTCGCGCGAGCCGCTCCTCGTGATGGACGTCGCCGACGCGCAGACCCACCCGCTCCTCCGCGACCAGTACTTCACCACGGGATCGTTCATCAGCTTCCCGCTGGTCTACCACGACCAGCTGGTCGGCGTCGTGAATCTGACGAACCGTGCCCAGCGCGGGGTGTTCGTCGACGAGGACGTCGAGCGCGTCCGGCTCCTCGCGCTCGTGATCTCGCTCGTCGCAACCCGGGCCCGCCTAGGCGACCGGCTGCTTCACGCCTTCGCCGCCGCGCGTTAGGCAGTGTCGATCGAGCCGCTGCGGGAGGCGCTCCGGGCGCTGGCCGGCCAGGAGACGCTGACCGCCGAACAGGCTCGCCGCGCCTTCGACGTCGTGATGAGCGGGGAGGCGACTCCCGCCCAGGTCGCCGCGCTCCTGATGGCGCTGCGCGTGAAGGGCGAGACCGCGGACGAGGTGGCTGGCGCCGCCCACGCACTCCGCGACGCCATGCTCCGCCTTCCCTGCGAGCGCCCCGACCAGCTGGTGGACACCTGCGGCACCGGCGGCGGGGCGGTCCAGACCTTCAACATCTCGACCGCCG
>DASZNJ010000218.1:0-12197 GCA_035551575.1 Gemmatimonadaceae bacterium | reverse complement strand
CCCGGTCTGTATGGGAGCCCTCTAACGAGATCCAGTGACGACCGACCGAGAGACCGAACGAAGCAGGATGGAGTCGCTGCTGGCGCGGGAGCAGCTCCTGCTCCTCACCGCGAGACACGGGCTCGCCTTGCGGAAGCGGATCGTCATCATCGGGGTGACCTACGTCCTCGGGATCACGGACCTGGTCTGGAACACCCTCCCGATCCCGAGCTGGATGGCGCTCGCCTTCTCGACGCTCGCGCTGCTGGCGACGGCGGCGGTGTGGTTCGCGCAGCGGCGCCACCAGTTCCGGCCGTGGCACTTCTGGGCGCTCCTCATCCTCGACACCGCCATCATGATGGGGTTCGTCGTGATGCTCGGCGCGCAGGGATATCTCGCCATCCCGATCCTCATCTACGCGATCGGCAGCTATGCGTTGGGCGTGCCGAAGGCGGCCTACCTCCAGCTCGCCCTCGGGACGATCTTCTTCCCGCTCTTCCGGCTCTACGGCGCGCACGTCACCGGGATCCCGGCGCCGGTCGGGATCGTCGGGCTCGAGACCTTCTTCATCCTCGCGTTAGGCTGGATCGCCGCGAAGAGCCCGGCCGAGTACACCCACCGCGTCCGCGCGGCGCGGGCGATGCTGGCGCGGATCGAGCAGGGCGACCTGTCGGTCCGGCTTCCGCAGGGAGACCTCGACGACCTCGGCTTCCTCTCGATCAGCGTCAACAGCATGACGCAGGCGGTCGGCGCGCTCGTCCGCGAGATCCAGGAGACCTCGCGCACCGTCGCCGAGCAGGCGGCCGCGGTCGCCAGCGGCGCCTCGGCGATGCACCACAGCGCGTCCACCATCGGCGAGGCGAGCGGCGCGCTCGCCGGCGACGCCCGCCACCAGCTCGAGGTGATCCGCGAGGTGCGCGCCGCGGTCGAGGAGATCGTCAACCAGAACACCTCCGTGCGCACCGGCGCGACCGCGCGCGCCGAGGAAGCGGCGCGCATCCGCGACTCGGCGTCCGAGCACGTCGTGAGCGTCAGGCGTGCCGACGAGCTGCTCGGTGAGCTGGGGACCGACTTCCACCAGTCGGCCGCGTCGCTCGAGACGCTGGCCGAGGCGCGCGACCGCGTGTCGCAGTTCGTCCAGCTCATCGAGGAGATCGCGAACCAGACGAACCTCCTCGCCCTCAACGCGGCGATCGAGGCGGCGCGCGCTGGCGACCACGGGCGCGGGTTCGCCGTCGTCGCCGACGAGGTCCGCCAGCTCGCGGCGCGGTCGAGCGCGTCGGCGCAGGAGGTCGCCGAGTCGGTACACGCCGTCAGGCGCGCGGTCGACGAGGTGCGCCAGCGGATGAGTCGCGGCAGCGCCCGCATCGCCGACGTCAGCGACGTCTCGGCCGCGGGCCGCGACGCGCTCGCCGCGATCATGAGCGGGTTCGGGTCGATGACCGATTTCGTCTCGCAGATCGCGCCGCGCGTGGACGAGCAGGGGAAGGCGATCCAGCGTCACCTCGCCGCCGTGCGCGAGATCCAGTCGATCGCCGATGCCGCGCTGGAAAAGGCGTCGCGCAACGCCGAGGCGACCGTGCAGCAGGCGGGTGCGACCGAGGCGCTGACGGCGACGAGCCGGAGCCTCACGCAGTCGGCGACGACGCTCGCGTCGCTCGCCGCGCGCTTCCGCGTCGCCGACTGACGCGGATGCAGCCGATCGTCAGGCAGCGCGCGCTGTCTGACAGTCGGGGCTCAGTGTTTCGTCGTCACCATGATCGCGCCGCCTTCGTTGCCGAAGCCGAAACGCTGCGTGGCTTCGATCGCGTTCAGGTACTGGATCGAGACGATGCCGATCGCCGGGACGCTGGCCAGCGTCGGCAGCGGGCCGTAGCGCATCCCGTCGATGTAGATCATCGGCGCCGGCGGCTGCTGGTTCTGCAGCGACTGCGAGCCGCGCGTGCGGAGGAAGGCGGGGCGCAGCCGCTCGACGGCCTCGTACGCGTTGGTCGCGTTCGACTTCGCGATCTCGTCGGCGGTGATGAGGTTGCGGTCCTGCGGGGAGACGTGGTGCGGCTTGCCGCCACAGCCTCCGAGCGTGAGCAGCGCGGCAGCGGCGATCGCGAGTGTACGCATGCGGGCCTCCGATGGGCGGTCGTCGCGAACATACGAGCGGGACGCGCGAACGGCCAGCCGTCAGCCTTCAGCCATCAGCTGTCAGCGACTGCGGGCGAGAAAACTGCGGCCGTCGAGCACGGGAGGGGCGGGGATGCCGAGGGCATCGAGGGCGCTCGGCATGACGTCCACTGTCCGGTGCGGCGTGCGCCCGGGAGTGCGGTTGACGATCAGGGGGACGAGCATGTGCTCGCGGTGCAGCGCCCCGTGCGACGAGCGATGCGGGATCGGTTCATAGCGGGCGCGGAAGTCCCACTCGCGGCTCGCCGAGAGGATGATCTCGCCGGAGCGCGACGCCCCGGCGAGATGCGCGACCTGCACGACGGCGTCGGGATAGTCCGTCGCGATCGTCGCCTCCCAGGCCTCCTCGCCATCCGCCGCGGCAAGCTCGGCGCCGACGCCTAACGGGTCGCCCGTGGTCATATGGTACGAATATGTCGTGCCGCCAGACCGGTTCCGCCCGAGGCTGACGACCGCACTGCCGCGCGCCGCGCTGACCACCTCGCATCGCGTCGGGGACTGCGGCAGCAGGGCGATGTCGACCGACGGCCGCTGCACGAGCATGCCGGCGAGGTCTCCCCAACGGTCGCCGAGCGCGGGCCACCACGGACGCTCAGGGGCGTCGAGCTCGAGGTAGAGGTGGGCCATCGCGTTGCCGCTGACCATCACCGCGATCTCGGGGTGCGCGCGGTAGATCCATGGATGCGCGACGACGCGGCGCCCCGCCTCCTCGAGCACGGCGGCGAGATCGTCGTGCCATGACACCGGCGAGTGGCCGTGATCGCTCACGATCCAGAGATGCGTGTCATCCCACCATCCGCCCCGCTCCGCGTCGTCGCGGAGCTCGGCGACGACGTCGTCGACGATGCGCATCGCGCCGCCGACGAGGCCGTGCCCGTGCCCCCCGGCATGCGATGCCTTGTCGATCCCGGTGAGCGCGGCGAACACGAAGTCGGGACGCTCCGTGCGTATGCGCGATGCGACGTTGCGCCCCATGTCGCGATCGATCTCGAGCCAGCGTGCGGCATTGCCGGAGAAGTGCGTGCGCGCGGCGCGGAGCGCGAATCCCGCCCCGCCGCCGAGCCGGCGCTTCTTCGCCAGCCCGCGCTGGATGACGCTGAGCGATCCGAGTGAACGAGGCGCGAGCTCGAAGAGCGTCGGGGCGTCGGTGGCCAGGTCGCGGTCCACGTGCCGCATCTCGTGGCCGACGTAGCTTCGCGTGTAGTGCGGGAAGGCGGCCTGGGTCCGCGTGCGATCGTACCAGCGGAGGGCGGGCAACCCGACGGGTCCCGGGTAGCGCCCCATCAGGAACGGCGCGTACGCCGGCCCCGTCACCGAGGGAAACGTCGAGGTGACCGCGTACGCCCCGCCCTCGGCGCGCAGCCGGGCGAGGGCGGGGAGGGCGCCGCCATCGATCGCTTCAGCGAGACTGTCCGGACGGGCGCCATCAGCGACGAGGATGATGACCGGCACGCGGGAAATCTAGTCGCCGGAACACCGTTCGGCGCTCACGCCGGCCGTTGACCTGCGCGCCCCGTGAGGAGAGACTTCGCCATGCCCTCACGAACGAAGACCACCGCGAAGCGCGCCGCGCCGGCGGACGAGCCGCGGCCTGCAGTGAAGCCCAAGGCGAAGAAGCGCGCGAGCACCCCGCGCACCGCCAGCGGAAAGAAAGCGAATCCCGCGCTCCTCGCCGCCGCGCAGCAGGAAGCGCAGCAGGGGATGCGGCAGCGAACCGAGGAAGGACACATCGCCGCCGGACGCATCCCACCGTCGCAGGGGGTCGAGAAGCGCGTTTCCGGCGCGTCGGCGCGGGTGATCGACGAGGCGATCCGCGACTATCGCCCGCCGATCACCG
Organism: Gemmatimonadaceae bacterium; assembly: GCA_035551575.1. Classification (GTDB taxonomy): domain Bacteria; phylum Gemmatimonadota; class Gemmatimonadetes; order Gemmatimonadales; family Gemmatimonadaceae; genus JABFXC01. The sequence continues at coordinate 8,203 of DASZNJ010000218.1, read as the reverse complement.
AGGACGAGAAGCTGCTGAGCGGGCCGTCCACCGGCGACCGCCGCGCGACCGACGACTTCACGCGCACCGACACCTGGCGTGCGATGCGGATCATGAGCGAGGTGATCGAGGGGTTCGACACCCTCGCCGGCGTCGAGAAGGGCGTCTCCGTCTTCGGCTCGGCGCGCACGCACCCCGATGACCCGCAGTACGCGCAGTCGACGGAGGTGTCGCGCCTCCTCGCCGAGGCGGGGTTCTCGATCATCACCGGCGCCGGCCCCGGGATCATGGAGGCGGCCAACAAGGGCGCACGGTTAGGCGGCGGTCGCTCGATCGGCTGCAACATCGAGCTTCCCTTCGAGCAGGGCGCCAACCCGTACGTCGACACCCTCGTCAACTTCCGCTACTTCTTCGTGCGGAAGACGATGTTCATCAAGTACTCGGTGGCGTTCATCATCTTCCCGGGCGGCTTCGGCACGCTCGACGAGCTGTTCGAGGCGCTCACGCTCATCCAGACGGGAAAGATCTACCAGTTCCCGGTGATCCTCTTCGGCCGCCACTACTGGGCGGGGCTGGTGCGCTGGCTGCAGACGCGCGTGCTCGGCGAACGAAAGATCTCCCCGGGGGACCTCGACCTCATGCTGCTCACCGACGATCCCGCCGAGGCGGCGAACGCGGTGATCAGCGCCTACAACGCACAGAACAACACCGCCAAGGGGCGGTCGGAGAAGGCGCATGGCTAAGGGCGGCGGCGACAAGGGGAAGAAGAAGGACGAGCCGTCGCGCGAGCGTGCAGGCTTCAAGGCGTCCCGCCACGGCACGGGCAAGCGCTCGTCGGCGGCCGGAAACAAGAGCGAGCAGAAGCGCGCCGCCGAGGAGCGCGAGCGCGCCGGGAAGCTCGCCGCCGCATCGGCACTCGCCGACACGCACACCTCGCACGAGAAGAGCCGCTTCCTCAGGGGCAAGCGCATCGACCCGCGGCGCATCGACGGCAGCGAGAGCGTCGCCGACCTGATCGAGGGGACCTTCCTCGCCTACAACGCCGCGCGCCTTCGTGAGGCGTGCCAGCTGTTCACGGGCAAGATGCTCGAGTCCGACGTCACGGTCGGCCTGACGTTGACGGGCGCGCTGACGCCGGCCGGCCTCGGGATGGCCGCGCTCATCCCGCTGATCGAGGCCGGGTTCGTCGACTGGATCATCTCGACGGGCGCGAACCTCTACCATGATACGCACTTCGGCCTTGGACTGGCCATGCACCGAGGTAATCCACAGGCGAGCGACACCGATCTCCGCGAGGAAGGCGTCGTCCGCATCTACGACATCTTCTTCGACTACGACGTCCTCCTCTCGACCGACGCGTTCTTCCGGAAGATCATCCGCGCGCCCGAGTTCCAGCGCGCGATGTCGAGCGCCGAGTTCCACAACCTCTGCGGCAGGTACGTCCGCGAGCGGGAGAGGGCGTTAGGCATCGGCACCAAGTCGCTGCTCAGCGCGGCCTACGCGGCCGGCGTCCCGATCTATACCTCGTCGCCGGGCGACTCGTCGATCGGGATGAACGTCGCCGCGCTCGCCCTCGAGGGCGGCAAGTGCCTGATCGACCCGAACCAGGACGTCAACGAGACGGCGTCGATCGTCCTCGCCGCCAAGCGCGGGGGCGGGAAGAGCGGCGTGATGATCCTCGGCGGCGGGAGCCCGAAGAACTTCATGCTCCAGACCGAGCCGCAGATCCAGGAGGTGCTGGGCATCGACGAGCGCGGCCACGACTACTTCCTGCAGGTCACCGACGCCCGCCCCGACACCGGCGGGCTGTCGGGCGCGACACCGGCGGAAGCCGTGAGCTGGGGGAAGATCGACCCCGATCGCCTCCCCGACGCAGTGGTCTGCTATCTCGACTCGACGGTCGCCCTCCCGCTGCTGACGAGCTACGCCCTCGCCCGCACGAAGAAGCGCCCCCTCAAGCGCCTCTTCGACAAGCGCCAGCAGATGATGAAGGTCCTCCTTGACGAGTTCGCCAAGGCGAGCGAGGAGCCGATGGAGGCGGAGGCGACCGATTCCAAACTACCCATGCATCGCTGAACGCGGGGTGTCAGGGGTCAGGGGTCAGGGGTCAGGGGTCAGGGGTCAGGCGTCAGGCACGGGAACGGCCGCGGAGGGAAGAACGGGCGTTAGCGTCGTTCCTGACCCCCGACCCCTGACACCCCCCCTCACGCGTGCGGCGCCCAGCTCTTCTCCCCCTTCACATACGGCGCGCACGGCTCGTAGTGCCCCGGTGCCTCGCGGTAGCGCAAAGCCTGCGTGTAGCCGATCTCGGAGGTGAAGTAGCCGAGGAGGGTGAGCTCCTTCATCATCCGGAACCAGTGCGCGCGGTCTTCGGGCTTCTTGTGGTCCATGTAGGCCTTCTGCTCCTTGTCGAGCGACTCGAGCAGCGCGGTGCGCTGGGCGGGCGTCGAGTCCATGAACGACTTGCCGTTCGCCTTCATGCTCGCCTTCTCGAGGGTGGCGACGCCGTCGCGGAAGATCTGCTGGTCCTTGTCGTCGTAGCAGTCGGTGACCATCAGCGCCATGAACGGGCCGACCTTCGCCGCCTTCGCGCCCGGGGTGCTCGTCGCGGGGAGGATCGTGTCGGCGACTTCGTCGAGCAGCGCGACGTCGTTCCCCGAGAACCTGCCGACCGCGGTGCCGGCAGCGGGGCGCTCGCGCCCGCATGACGCGAGCAGGGAGCTGCCGCCGACGAGCGCGACGCCGCCGAGCAGGACGCTCACCCGCTTGATCGCCTCGCGCCGCCCGATCCGCTCCGCCATCTCCAGCTCGTGTTCGGAAGACATCTCGCGGCTCCCGGTCAGAGGTTGCGGCGATTGAGCTCGCTGACCGCGTGGTCCGCGGCGCGCGCGCTGAACGCCATGTAGCTGAGCGACGGGTTCTGGCAGGCGGTCGAGACCATGCACGAGCCGTCGGTGACGAAAACGTTAGGCGCGTCCCAGACCTGGTTCCACTTGTTGAGCACCGAGGTCTTCGGGTCGCGGCCCATCCGCGCCGTCCCCATCTCGTGGATCCCCATCCCGGGGAAGCAGGGCTCGTCGAAGGTCTTCACGTCCTTCAGCCCGGCTGCGGTCAGCGTCTCGGCCATGTCGTTCGCCATGTCGACGCGCATCAGCCGCTCGTTCTCCCCCGTCGCGCAGTCGATCTTGAGGACGGGCAGCCCCCACTTGTCCTTCTTCGTCTCGTCGAGGGTGACCATGTTCGCATGGTTGGGCAGCATCTCGCCGAAGGCGGTGCCGCCCATCGACCACTGCCCCGGCTCGGTCGCCGCATCCTTGAACGCGCCGCCGATCCCGAGCTCGGCGACCGCGCGCGACCAGCCATCGCGCCCGGCGCCTCCCTCGTAGCCGAAGCCGCGCAGGTACGGCCGCTTCTCCCCGTTCAGGTTGCGATAGCGCGGGATGTACGACGGGTTCGGGCGGAAGCCATAGTAGTACTTGTCCTCCAGCCCCTCGACCTTGCCCTGGGCGCCGACCCGGAAGTGGTGGTCCATCAGGTTGTGGCCGAGCTCACCCGAGCTGCTCCCCAGCCCTCCGGGCCACACGTCGGTCGCCGAGCGAAGGAGGATCCAGGTGCTGTTCAGCGTCGACGCGCAGAGGAAGACGACCTTCGCCTTGTAGTCCGTCGTCGTGTTGTTGATCGCGTCGAGCACGCGCACACCGGTCGCGCGCTTGCGGTCCTTGTCGTAGAGCACCTCGTTGACGATCGCGAAGGGACGCAGCGTCAGGCGACCGGTCTTCACCGCCGCCGGGAGCGTCGACGACTGCGTGCTGAAGTATGCGCCGTAGGGACAGCCGAGCCAGCAGGCGTCGCGGTACTGGCACGAGCCGCGTCCGGGAAGGGGCTGTGTCAGGTTCGCGGTGCGCGCCGAGATCAGCCGGCGCTTGCCGTCGAACAGCTTCGTCAGGCGGCCGGCGACCATCTCCTCGGCGCAGTTGAGCGGCATCGCCGGCTGGAACTCGCCGTCAGGCAGCTGCGGCAGTCCCTCCTTCGAACCTGCGATCCCGGCGAACTTCTCGACGTGGCTGTACCACGGCGCCATCTCGGCGTAGCGGATCGGCCAGTCGATCGCGATCCCTTCCTTCAGGTTCGCCTCGTAGTCGATGTCGCTGAAGCGGAAGCTGCACCGGCCCCACATCAGCGAGCGCCCGCCGACGTGATACCCGCGGTACCAGTCGAAGCGCTTCACCTCGGTGTACGGCGAGTCCTCGTCAGACGCCCACCAGTCGAGGTTCTTCTCGTTGAGCGGGTAGTCGCGGCTGAGCACCGGGTAGTGCTTGATCATGTCCTGCGTCCGGCCGCCGCGGTGCGGATACTCCCACGGCGCCCTGGTCGCGTTCACGTAGTCCTTCACGTGCTCGATGTTCTTTCCGCGCTCGAGGAGGAGGACGCGCAGCCCCCGCTCGGTAAGCTCCTTCGCCGCCCATCCGCCGGAGATGCCGGACCCGACGACGATCGCATCGTAGTCAGTGGATTCCATCGCTCCTCATACGTGTTGGAATGACGTGCCGCCGTGCCGGGGCGCCGCCGCGTCGTACCGGGCGAATATGTCGCGCCTCCCGCCGGTTGTCGAATACCCCGTGCCCATCAGCGACGCGCGGGGGCGCCGCGCCGGATCGCGGCGATGAAGTTCTCCTTCCCGTATTCCCCGCGCGAGACATACGACGAGAACGGCTCGCGGCCGAGGAGCTCGCGGCGGATCGCGCGGTCGCTCCAGCCGCGGGCGATGCGCTCGTCGACGGCGCCCACCAGCTCCTCGATCCAGCCGGCCTTCAGCCGGAGGGCGGCCGCCGGATTGGCGATCGCGCCGCGGTGCGCGTCGAACATGCGCAGTGGTTCGAGCGCGGCGAAGCGGCGCAGCGTCCGCACGAGCAGGCGCGGATCCTCCTCGGGGTGCGCGACGCGGACCTTCACGCCGAGGAAGAGGTCACCGCCGAAGAGCGTCCGGCGCTCCGCATCCCAGACGACGTGGTGGTCGCTCGAGTGCCCGGGCGCGGGGAGCAGCTCGAGGGCTGCCAGGGGCGGGGCCTCGGTGAAGCTGCCTAACGGTCGAGGATTCCCCCAGACGACGCGCCGGTAGAGCGGGATCGGGCCCCCGGCAGCGACGAGCCGCGCCACCTCGGGCGCCATCCCGAGCGGGATCCCCGCCGCGGCGAGCGCGGGTGCGCCCCCGCTGTGGTCCTCGTGATGGTGCGTGATCAGCGCCGCGGCCACCCCGCGCTCGCGCGCGAGCAGCGTGACCGATGGCGCGGCCGCGGGGAAGCCGCTGTCGATCAGGACTCCACGGCAGAGGTAGGCGCTCACCTCGTAGCCGGCGACGCGGCTTCGCCAGTGCGAGAGCCTGACGCGCGTCACGTCATCGTGCCGCTCGAGCGACAGGGTGATCATGGACGCCGCGAGGTGGCTGACGGCGGGGATGGCGCGACGCGCGCCGTCCCCGCCACCCGGCTACTTCGATCTCCCGCGCGGCGTGTTGCCGCGCCGCGTCCAGATCTGGATCACCCCGCACGAACTGCTCGACGAGTACTGGACCGGGGTCTCCGACGGACCGCGATAGATTGCGATGCCGGCGATGTCCTCGGGGCGAGCGAGCATGTCGATGTCCCCCGCGCCCCCGGCAAGCTGCAGCCCATCGACGACGATCGTCGGCTGGCACGAGCCCGAGATGCTGGTCACTCCACGGATCTGGATGTTCGCCTGGCTCCCCGGCATCCCGCTCGTCGTGACCATCACGCCGGGCGCCGTGCGCAGCAGGTCGCTCGTCTGGAAGGGCTGGCGATTCTCGATCGTCTCGCGGTCGATGAAGTAGCCGAAGCCGCGCTTCTTCGCATCCATGAACTCCTGCGTCGCGCTGTCGTACACGCGCTCACCCCGCACCTCGACGGTCTGCAGGATCCGCGCGGCGGAATCGAAGCGCATGTCGAAGCGGAGCGGACGCTTCGCCGACAGCGTGACGCTGCGCGCGATCGGGACGAACCCGATCGCGCGCGCCTCGAGGGTCTGCGTCCCGCCGGGAAGGCTGGCGAGGGTGTACGCCCCGTTGGCGTCGGCGACCGTCTCGTTGTCGGTGCCGCGCAGCGCGACGCGCGCACCGGGGAGCACCGCGCCTGACGGCGCGCGGACCGTTCCGCTGACGCGCGCGGTCCCCCGGCGAACCGGGCCGCTCGTCGTCGCGGTGAGCACCGTGTCGGCGACGTCGAGGGAGAGCTCGATCGTCGCGACGCGGTGCGGCTTCACTTCGACGTTCACCGAGCCCGTCACCGCCTTGCCGAGCCCCGCCCAGACGTTGAGCATCGCGTCACCGGGAAGCCCGCACATGCTGAAGCGGCCATTCGCATCGGTCGTCGCGCGCACCGTCGGCGTCGACCGAACCATCCCGCGCGCGCTGAAGCTGATCTCGAACCACTGCGCGGTAACGGATGCGCCGGCGACCGGTTCCGGCCGCTCGGACTGGACGACGCTCCCGAGGAGCAGCCCGCTCGAATCCATGGCTGCCCGTGCCCCGCAATGGAGCGCGATCACGTGCGGGGTCCCCGGGATCCCGAGCTCGACGTCGGTCCGCGCGCCCGAGACAGTCAGCCCCTTCATCGGCGCGTTCAGCCCGAGCTCGTCGAGGCGCGGATGGAAGAAGGTGAGCAGGTATTCTCCCGGCGGGACGTCCGTGACGCGGAAGAAGCCACTCGAATCGGACAGCACCGAGAAGGAGCGACCGTGGGTCACGTCGGCCTTCGTGACGATCTGGATGTTCGCTTCCGCGAGCGGCCGCGTGACCGTCGAGTCGAAGATGTACCCGACGATGATCCCGTTCGGGACCGGAGCAGGAGCCGCGGGTGCCGGGGCCGGCTGCTGGGCGAGCGCCGAGCCGCCGGCGAGCGCGGCGGCCAGGCACAGCATGGCTGACGAGCGAAAAGTCATGCGCATCGATGAGTCGGGAGGAGAAACGGGACAGCGATCCGTACCCCCATAATTCGGCGCGGTTCGCCGCGGGGCAAGGGAGAACGGCGTCGAGGTGGGGAGAACGGCGCCCCCCCCGAGCCCTCTGGCCCTGCCGTCCCGAGCCTGTTCGCTCGCGGTAGTTCCCTGTGGTTCAACAGCGCTTGAACTGCTGGCCATTGAGGATCACAAGTCCATCCTCGCAGGGCGTGCCAGGTCCTTTATAATCGCCCGCGACGCAATGGCAACAGCATTATCGCAGAGAACTGCTCGAGGAAAAGGAGGACGCAGAGGAGTGCCTTCGGGGGATAGAGTCATTCCCCGCAGCACTCATTTCCCGCGTCAGGGGATGGGGATCGCGGTACGGTGCCCCCGTTAGGCGGGCGAATCTCCCACCCTTGCCCCAGGCTGTTCGGCCCCGGCGCGTCGATCCTTGCTTCACTGGCCTTCCTCCGTGCCCTTCTGTTCGCGTGCCGTTCTCCGTGATAAGGCAGTTGCCGTCGCAGTCGCCCCTCCCATCCCCCCCGCCGTTTCTCGTCCTCGCACGTGATTTGCAAGGGTCCACTTCGACGCTTAGATTGAAGTCAGCGAAAGCAAGCGCCCGGCCCACCCGCCGGGCGCCTCACTTTTTATGTCGTCCAGCTTCTCGGGCGGCACGCAGGCGACACCGATGATCGAAGAACTGAAGACCCGGCTTCATGCCGAAGTCGAGGTACTGCAGCACGAGCTCAACGTCGTGCTGCCGAACGAGATCCGCAAAGCCGTCGAGCTGGGCGACCTCCGCGAGAACAGCGAGTACAAGGCCGCGCTCGAGCGGCAGCAGTTCGTGCGCGCGCGCCTCGGACAGCTGCGCGAGCGCCTGTCGCGTCTCGCCTCCATCGACATGAACCAGATCCCGACCGACAAGGTCGGACTCGGCTCTTCCGTCGTCGTCGAGGACCAGAAGACGATGGTGCGCGAGACGTATACCCTGATCTTCGGCGACAACTTCGAGTTCGACGACCGCCAGGTGAGCATGGCGTCCCCGATCGGCCGCGCCCTCCTCGGCAAGTCGGTGGGCGAGATCGCCTACCTCAAGCTCCCGACGATGACCCGGCAGCTGAAGGTGCTGGAGCTGAAGACCATCCACGATGGCCTCGCCGACACCGCAGCCAAGCAGTAACGCTCGCCGCGTGCGCCCGAATCAGTCGATCGAGAACAGCCGGGCCGCGTCCTTCTCGTAGGCGGCGATCGCCGCGGCGCGGGCGGGGTC
>DASZNJ010000217.1:0-3434 GCA_035551575.1 Gemmatimonadaceae bacterium | reverse complement strand
CGGCGAGCGGCGGCGTCGTGGCGAGGCGCTCGCTCGTGATCACGTCGTCGAGAACCGCCGCCATCTCGGCGGCGCTCGGCCGCTGCGCGGGATCCTTGGACAGCGCACGCCCGATCAGGTCGGAGACGACCCCTGGCACCTGCTCGTTGCGCGTCTCCAGCGCGGGCGGCGTCTGCGTCAGCTGCTGGGTGATGATCGCCTGGGCGCCGGTGCCGGCGACCGCGGGCTCACCGGCGAACATCTCGTAGCCGACCAGGGCGAGCGAATAGACGTCGCTCTTCCCGTCGAGCTCCCGGTCGCCGGCGGCCTGCTCCGGACTCATGTATCGCGGAGAGCCGAGCACGAAGCCGGTGCGCGTCAGGCGATCGTCTCCAGCGCTGAGGGCGCGCGCGACACCGAAGTCGGTCAGCATCGAGCATCCCGACTCGCGGTCGAGCAGGATGTTGTCCGGCTTCACGTCGCGATGGACGATCCCGCGCTCGTGCGCGTAGGCGAGCGCGCGGGCGAGGTCGCGGAGGATCGTGAGTGCCTGGTGCCCGTCTACCGCCTGGTCGCGATCGAGGCGATCCCGCAGGCTCTCGCCCGGGACGTATTCCATGACGAAGTACAACAGCCCCCCCGCCTCGCCCGCGCTGTGGACGTCGACGATGTTCGGGTGCCGCAGCCGGGCGACCGTCCGCGCCTCCTGGAGGAAGCGCTCGCGGATCACGCGCGACGTCGTGAGCTCGGGCGAGACCACCTTGATCGCGACCAGACGATCGAGCGTGCGGTCGCGCGCGAGGTACACGCTGCCCATCCCGCCAGCGCCGAGGGCGCGCTCGATCTCGTAGTGACCGGCAAGCGCTCGAAGCACCTCGTCCGGGAGTCCGCCGACATCCGGGTGCGTCATGTGCCTACGTTATGGCGGCGTCGAACGGACCGCCAGCGAGGGTGATGAGAGGGTGCGTTTGACAGGGAAAGCGTCCCTCCATTCAGTTATGACACATGCCAAACGCCAATCGTTGTGAGCCCCGGCTGGCCGTGCTGACCGCCACCGCGCTCCTCATCTCGGTTTCCGCCTGCGGAAGAACCGCTCCCGTCCCGGTCCCGTCACCAGCGGCCCCGTCCGCCGCCCCGACCCCCGTGCCGCCGCCTAACGCGGCAGCCTCGCCTTTCGGCGATGGATTCGCCAGCCGGGGGGTGATCGAGGGTTTCTACGGCCCGCCATGGTCGCATCAGGACCGGCTCGACCTGCTCCGGTTCATGGGACGCGTCGGGATGAACGTCTACTTCTACGGGCCGAAGGACGACCCGTTTCACCGCGAACGGTGGCGCGATCCTTATCCGGCCGACCAGATCGCCCGCATCGGCGAGCTGGTGACGCTCGGTCGCGCCAACGGGGTGGACCTCTGGTTCGCGATCAGTCCGGGGCTGAGCATGACCTACTCGGATACGGGCGACTACCACGCGCTGCTCGCCAAGCTCGACGCTGTCGCCGCCGTCGGGGTGCGGCACGTCGCGTTCTTCGTCGACGACGTGCCGGAGACGCTCACGCACGACGCCGACCGCGCGCGCTTCGCCTCGCTCGCCGAGGCGCACGCCCACGTCATCACGATGTTGAAGCGCGACCTCGATGCGCGTGGCCTCGCGCTCGCGGTGGTCCCGACGACCTACACCAACTCGTTCGGCAGCAAGGACTACCTGCGCGAGCTCGGGCGCCTCGTGCCCCCGGGGATTCCGCTGGCCTGGACCGGGATCGACGTCGTCGCGCCGGACATCACCGCGGCGCAGGCACGGGCGTGGAGCGGGATGATCGGGCGCCCGCCGCTGATCTGGGACAACTACCCGGTGAACGACTTCGCGCGCTGGCGCCTCTTCCTCGGCCCCCTGCGCGGACGCTCCGCCGATCTCGAGACCGCGGTGGCCGGGTTCGTCTCGAACCCGATGAATGAAGCACACGCGTCGATGCTGCCGCTGTGGACGGTGGCGGACTACCTGAAGAACCCGAAGGGCTACGATCCCGACAGCTCGATCGCGCACGCGATGACCGCGCTCTATGGCGCGCATGCCGGCGTGATGCGTCCCTTCCTCGCCGCCTACGGCGACGACTGGGCGACGCAGACGCCGATCGAGGCGCTGTACATCCCGTCGCGCACGCTCGATCTCGCAAGCGTTCGCGCCGCGCTCGGCGACATGCGCGCGGGACTCGCCGCGATGAAGGAGCTGGCGAGGACGGACTCGGCGTCATGGGCACCGCTCGCGCGCGAGCTCACTCCGTTCGTCGATTCGGTGGACGCGCGGTTCGCGAGCGTGCAGCGCGACACGATGTACCGCCGGCGCGGGGACACGCTGATCTTCCGCGCGAACCTCGATCGCGCATCGGTCGCGCGCGCGCGCCGGGCGCCAACCGTCGATGGCGCGGTCGCCGAATGGCCGCGGTCGAGCTGGCGCAAACTGTTCACCCGCGACGGGCTCGATGCGCGGGCCGCGCTCACCGCGACGGAGGATACCCTCTACATCGCCTTCGACGTCGCCGACACGAGCGCCGTCGCATTCGGCGGCGATTCGGCGACGACCGGCGATCATGTCACGCTGGTGATCGGTGCCGGCGCATCCGGCGATGCGACGCGGATGAGCGGGCGCGACCTCGTGCTCGTCGCGACCCCGACGACCGCGTCCCGCCGCGCGGCGATCGCCGGCCACTCGTTCGCGCTGACGCCGTTCTACCAGGAGATCCTCGTCTCGCGCGAGGCGTACGTCTTTCCCGCCTTCCTCTTCGCGAACTTCGGGGGGCCGGCTCCGGCGCAGTTCGAGAAGGCGCTCACGGGCGCGCATGCGGCGGGTACCAGCGACGCGAAGCGATGGCGGCTCGAGCTGGCGATCCCGCGCGCTGGACTGCCGGCCGTCCGCACGCGTCGCGGCACCGCGCTGCGGATGGCGATCGACGTCAGCGACGCGAAGCCCGCCACCCGGCGGACGGCGTCGCTCGGCCCGCGGAACTATCCGGCGAATCCGGCCACCTACACGGAAGTACTTCTTCCGCGCTGACCGATGCCCTCACGCTCACCGCGCCGGTTGCGGCCGTGCGCAACCGGCGCGATCACCCTCACCTGCCTCCAGGCTGTTACAGGGGTCTTGTCGAGGGACTCGCTGCGCGGATCGAGTGCCGGGGGCCGTTCGAGCACCAACGGGTGGAACGACGATTTCGCGGATGACGCGGAAAATGCCTCGGGCAGCCACGAGGCACGCCGCACGCAACCGGAAACGATCGGCCTCGTCCGCGAACTCGTCGGCCACACTGTTACGAGCGCGAACTGATTGGGGGCAAGCGCGGCGAGCCCATCGCGCCCCGCTTGCCCCAGGCTCTCGAAGGGTCCACGCGGGAGATCCGCTCGCCGATCGAGTGCGGAGCGGCTGGCGAGCATCAACAGGTGGGAACGACGATTTCGCGGATG
>DASZNJ010000216.1:0-9747 GCA_035551575.1 Gemmatimonadaceae bacterium | reverse complement strand
AGCCAGTCGGTGGCCGTGACCCTCTCCCTCGAGGGCACGCTTGGGCACCGGCAGCAGCGGGTCCGCACCGCGCGTCCCTTCGACGACGCCCACCAGGTGTCGCGCACCGAGGATGGCGTCGTCGTCCTCGAGGGGGCCGCGCTCCCCGGCGTCGTCGCCCTCGCGCTCGGCGCCGACTCCGACGTCTCGATCGACATCGACGAGGCGAAGGGATCGTTCGCGCTGCATCGCGACCTGCGCGTCCCCGCCGGCGGCCGCTCGCAGGCCGCATTCTATCTCGCCGCTGGTCCCGAGCGCGATGGTGCGCGCGCGACCGTCGGGGTCATGCGCCGGCGCGGATGGCGCGAGCTGCTGACGGCGACACGCGATGCGCTCCAGGCCCTCGAGCAGGCGACGGGCAACGAGGAGATGGACCGACTCATCAACCGGAACCTGCTGTTTTCCTACTTCTACTCGGTCGCGCGCGCGCTCGACGATGCGCACTACTACATCGTCCGCACGCGCGCACCGTGGAACGGGCGCGGCCTGACGGTTCGCGATTGGGAAGCGCTCGCCTGGACGCTTCCAGCGATCCAGCTCGCCGATGCCGGGCTCGCGCGCGAGATCCTGATCCGCGCCTGCGAGCTGCACGGCTACGCGCCAGGGCAGGGAGTGCACTACCTCGACGGCACGCTGTTCGAGCCGGGATTCTCCCTCGAGGGCGCCGCATCGTACGCGATCGCAGTCGACCGCTACATCCGCGGCACCGACGACGACCAGATCGTCGAGGAGCCGGTCGTCGCCGACACGCTCTACCTGTCATCCGATGACCTCGCGACGCGGCGCGACCGAAACGTTCCGCTTTTCACGACCGAGGTCACCCTCTCCGGTGCACCGAGCGTGCAGCCGTTCACGCTCCACGGCAACGCCGTCGCCGCGCAGGCACTCGACGTGTTCCGCCGCACGCTCGACGAGGAGACCGCGCGCGACGTCGAGGACCCGGACGCGGTACGCGCGGCGCTGCGCCGGCACTTCGTCGTCGGCCGCGCCGACAAGACGACCTTCGCATCGGCGGTGGACCTCGCCGGCGGCTCGTCGGCGGACGACGACCCGCACGGATCCGCGCTCTGGTTGCCGCTGTACGAGGCAGTCGACAGGGAAGACTCCACCTATCGGCGCACCGTGCGCGGGATGTCGAACACCCCGCATCTCCTCGCGCAGCAGTGCGCGCGGCTGATGGGCCCCGACTCCGCCGCCGTGCTGCAGTGGCTGCGGCGATCACCGCTCGACAACGGCCTTGCCGCGGAGGAGGTCGACGCGATGGGGCGTGCGACCGGGAATGGTGGTGACGCTGCGCTCTCCGGGCTCGTCGCGTGGAGCGCGTGGTACGCCGTCCATGCCCTGGGGACGCGCGCATAGGAGGCAGGCGAGTGGCGCTTGCCCGGCGCGCCGTTCCACTTTATGATTCGCGCACGCGGGAATAGCTCAGTTGGTAGAGCACAACCTTGCCAAGGTTGGGGTCGCGGGTTCGAGTCCCGTTTCCCGCTCTGGAAATGGAAACGGAGCCGAACGCGGCGAACGCGTTCGGCTCCGTTTTCGTTCGACGCCGTCGAGGCCCGGGTGGCGAAATGGTAGACGCGGGGGACTTAAAATCCCCTTCCTGCAAAGGAATGCGGGTTCGATTCCCGCCCCGGGCATGGAAAGGCGACGAGTGGCGAGTGACCGGTGAGACAAACCAACGGCGTTGCAGGTGCGCACCTGCAACGCCGTTCGCGTACCGCGTCCCTTCGCCTGGCGGCGGATCAGAACGGAATCTCGTCCGTCCACCCCGACTGCGCGTTCTCCGCCGCCGGGGTCACCGCGAGTCCATCTGCGGGAGCAGCCGGGGTTCCACGCTGCGGCCAGACCACGCCGTCGCAGGAGCGGTCGCGGCACTTGTAGTCCGGTGCCTTCGGGTTCCGCTTCGAGAGGCGGTTGTCCCACATCTTCCCTCCGCACTTGGGGCAGGCCGGCGAATCGGGGAGGAGCGCCGCGAGATCGCTGCCTTTCGCCGCCTGACGCCCCGGCGCCGATCGCTCGGTCCCGGCACCGTCGAGTGCCGAGTCGTTCATCATAACGGCGTCAGGCACCGCGACGTCGTTCGTCCCCTCGCGGGCGCGGCGCGCGAGCTTCCGCGCATGCGCCGCTGCTGGATCCTCCACCGGCCTGGCAAACTTGCCGTCGCCGTCGAGCTCCACCCAGTTCTGCCCGTACCCGTACAGCTCGTGGCCGATGCCGAAGCGCACCGCCGCGCGCTTGAACGCGTCGGTGGATGCCTGCTTGTAATCCTTCCCGGTGCCGACATCCTCGCGAATCACGCCGAGGACCTGGAGCCGCGCCTTGAAGGAGCACATGGTGCCATCCTCGGCGCTCGCACCGGGGAGGGCGGGGAGCAGTTCGAGCGTCAGGTCCCACTCGCCCGGGACCACCGCGTCGAGCCGCTCGCGAACGGTGTTCGCCTCGATGTAGGCGACAAAGCGCGCCATGAACCGGCCGTCACGCTGGATGGGGCGGCCGTCCTGCCGCCAGGCGATCGTCTCCGGGGCGACCGGCATCGCCAGCCGGCTCCAGATGTCGTTGCGATCGAGCTGCTGCGTTTCGTGTCGTGCGATCATGTTGAACTCCTCTCGTCCGTCCGTTGTCATTCGCGTCCCGTGCTATCGAATTCGTGCATGCCGCATCACCGCACTCACGGCGTGACAGCTTCGACCATGTTCGCAGTACCATCCGTGCCGGTCGTTGAACACGAGATGGACCTGTCGCCCGCCTGCGACCTTTCCTCCAACCACCTGCTCGTCCACCCGGAACAGCTGGACGACGCTCGTTCGACCCCCGCAGACCCGCAACGGATCGAGCTCCCGAATCTGGAGTTCCGGGCCGTCCGGAACCGCCGCCTTCGCGCCCTGTCGCGTCCCTGACCCGGCCCGCTTTCCCCGCGCCCCCTGCGCGGACTTGCGCGCCGCAAGCTTCTCCTTCACGCGGGATCGCCCGGCCGCCGCCTTCGGCTTTCGCGTCGCCGTCGCGGGGGCCCGCCGCGATTTGACTTTCTTCATGACGCGCTCTAGCCTTTGGTTACTGTTGTTGCGCGAGTTCGGTGTTATTTCGGTATGCTCAATCTAATGGTATAGAGTTACGAATGTCAACGATCCACCAGCCTCGCGATCGGGTCGTTCCGCGCCTCACAACCGGGGTGCGGAACGCGAGCGAGCACGGCGCTCGCGAGGCTGCGGGATCGTTCGACGCCGCGGGGCCCAGACTCTCCGATCTCGGAAAGCGCATCGAGATGCTGCGCGTGGATCGCGGGGTTTCCAAACAGGTCCTCGCCCGCGCGGCGGGCACCTCGCGGCAGCAGCTGTGGCGAGTGATGACGGGCAAGTCCGAGCTGACCAGCACGCTTTGCCAGCGCCTTGCGTCGGTCCTCGACGTCGACTCGCGGACTCTCTCGTCCGCTGCGCTCGCCGGTGCGAGCCGCGCGCCCTCTGCCGTGAGGCTCTCGCCCGCGCGGCTCAACCTCGACCTCGCCCCTGCGCGATCGCTCGCCGCGTACCTGGAAAGCCCGGCCGCGCTCATGCGCACGCTGCGCACTCTTCCCGCCGCCGACGACGGGGTCGCGCTGAAGTGCGCCATGCTCAACGCGCTCGAGGACCGTGCCCGCGCGGCGCGGCTGCAGATACCCGCGTGGCTGTTCCGGGTTCGCGCGAGCGTGCTCGACGGAACGCTCTGACGCGCATGCGCCAGCGCGCTCGCCGCTGGCCCGTCCTCTGCACTCTCCCACAGTCACCATCACAAGGAGACACAAATGGACAGAGGAATGGACTTCCTGAAAAGCCAGGTCAACAACGCGGTCATGCAGCACGAGACGTTTGTCAAGAACCTCGTCGACCACGAGTCGCAGGCTGAAGATCCGCGCTTCCGCGACCTGTGCACGAAGTACATCCCCGTCATGCAGGGTCACCAGCGGATGCTCGAGGACTACCAGCGGGAGATCGGCGCAGAGGCCGGGACCGCGAAGAAGGCCCTCGGCAAGGCACTCGGCGTCGCCCGCGATCTTGCCGACGCGGCTCGCGAGAGCGACTTCCTCCGGCTGGTCGGCGACATCGTCACGTCGCGCCAGAGCGAAGACACGTTCAAGACGTTCCGCGAAGCCGGGCGCCAACTGGGGATCGAGCGCCTCGCCGAGATCGGCGAAAAGTGCGAGCGCGACCACGACCGTTATGCCGACGACGCGAACCGGCTCGTCCAGCAGCTGTTCGTCGAGCATGCGCGCGGTGCGGAGAGCGCGGCCGTAGCGCAGACGCGCTCGGCCGAAGCGAATCCCGGGCGATAGTCGGGGAGATCGTTCGAGGGCACGCTTCCTGCGCCGATTCCCGGCATGAGCATCTCGCATCACGACGCGGAACCGCCGCTGGCGAACGACCGGGGCGGGGCGCAGGGAGCGGGCCCCGCCCAGCGGGACCCGGCCGATCCGGAGCCCGGGCATGGCGCGGCACGTCGATCGCTCGCGCGCCGCATCGATTGCTCGGGATGGGATGCGGCGCGAGGTTCGTCTCGCAGCGGGCATCAACCGCCGCCGCGCACCCCGAACGGACGAAATTCGCGCGGCGGCGGACGAGCGGCTTGATTGCCGCGCGAGGCGAGAGACAACGACGGGCGGAGAGCACCACCTCTTCGCCCGTCGCGCGTTCGTGCGTCCCGGATCCCGCTGGTGATCTCACCGCCGATGAATTGCCCAACGCGACGAGCGGCGAGTATGTTGGAGCATGACCGACGTCGTCGCTCTCGCCGCTGAGCTCCTCGCCATCCCCTCGACCACCGGCGAGGAGCGCGGCGCGGTCGATTTCGTCGCCCGCTGGCTCGTCTCGCGCGGATGGAACGTCCACGTCCAGGAAGTTTCCAAGGGGCGCGCCAACGTGTGGGCGTCGCGGGCTGGCGGCGGTGTCACGCTCTCGACGCACCTCGATACCGTCCCGCCTTACGTTCCGCCGCGGCTGGCGGGAGACCTGCTGTACGGCCGCGGCGCCTGCGACGCGAAGGGGATCGCGGCCGCCATGCTCGCCGCCGCCGACAGGCTCGTGCAGTCGGGCGAGCAGCGTGTGGACCTGCTCATGCTCGTCGGCGAGGAGAAGGGATCCGACGGTGCGCGCGCCGCGAACCGGCTGCCGGCGACGAGTCGCTATCTCGTCAACGGCGAGCCGACCGAAAGCAAGCTGGCCAGCGGCGCCAAGGGCTCGCAGCGCGTCATGGTGCGCACGCGCGGCAAGCCGGCGCACTCCGCCTATCCGCACCTCGGCCAGTCGGCGATCGAGCCGTTGCTCGAGCTGCTGCCGACGGTGAAGTCGCTGCCCATGCCTGACGATCCGGTGCTCGGCAAGACGACGGTCAACATCGGGGTGATCCGCGGCGGGTCGGAGGCGAACATCATCCCGGAGCACGCCGAGGCCGAGTTGATGTTCCGCCTCGTCAGCGACGTCGCCCCGCTCCGGAAGGCGCTCGCCGCGTGGGCGAAGGGCAAGGCGGAGCTCGAATACGGCTCGCACATTCCGATGCAGAAGTTCCACACGATTCCCGGCTTCGAGATCGCGCCCGTCGCCTACACCTCGGACATCCCGCTGCTCAGCCGCTGGGGAACTCCGCTGCTCTTCGGTCCCGGGTCGATCCACGTCGCCCACACGCCCGACGAGCACATCTCGATCACCGAGCTGCGCGCGGCGGTCGACGCATACGAGCGGATCACGCGCACGCTGCTCGCCACATGACCGGTCGTCGCCGCGTCGCCGTGCTCGGCGCAACCGGAGCCGTCGGGCAGGCCTTCGTCCGGCTCCTGTCGCGACATCCCTGGTTCGAGCTCGCCGAGCTCGCGGCATCGGAGCGCTCGGTCGGGAGGCGTTATGGGGAGGCCGCGCGGTGGCTCGGCGGGGAGCTGCCCGCTGACATCGCATCGATGCCGGTGCTGGCCTGCGATCCGGGAGTGATCACCTCGGAGCTCGTCTTCTCCGCGCTCGACTCGAGCGTCGCCGGCGAGGCCGAGAGCGGCTTCGCCCGCGCCGGGCACACCGTGGTGAGCAACGCGAAGAATCACCGGATGGAGCCGGATGTCCCGCTGGTCATCGCCGAGGTGAACCCTGAGCACATGGCGCTTCTCGATACCCAGCGCGCGCAGCGCGGCTGGGAGGGAGCGATCGTCACGAACGGCAACTGCTCGACGATCGCCCTCGTTTCCGCCGTCGCGCCGCTGCATCGCGCCTTCGGGATCCGGCGGATGGTGGTGGTCACGATGCAGGCGCTCTCCGGTGCTGGATACCCCGGCGTCCCGTCGCTCGACGCGTTAGGCAACGTCATCCCGTTCATCCGCGACGAAGAGGAGAAGATCGAGGAGGAAACGCGCAAGTTCCTCGGCGCACTGGATGGAGCGGCGGTGCGGCTTGCGAACACGGTCGTCGCCGCGCAGACGAACCGCGTCCCGGTGGAGAACGGCCATACTGTCTGCGTGTCGATGGAGCTCGAGCAGCGTGCGACGCCGGAGCAGGCGCGTGAGGTGCTGCGCGCGTGGCGTGGTGCCGATCTCGCGCGTGGGCTGCCGACCTCCCCCGATCGCCCGGTCATCCTCCGCGACGAGCCCGATCGCCCGCAGCCGCGGCGCGACGTCGATGCCGGCAATGGGATGTCGACGGTCGTCGGCCGCGTCCGCGAGGATCCGGTGCTCGGCCTCCGCCTCGTCGCGATGGCTCATAACGTCGTCCGCGGCGCGGCGGGTGCGGCGGTGCAGAACGCCGAGCTCCTCGCCGCGACCGGCCGGCTCGGGACCGCGTGATCGTCGTCAAGTTCGGCGGAACCTCGGTCGCCGACGCGACGGCGATCACGCGGGCGATCGAGATCGTCCGTGGGCGCCTCGATCGCGAGCCGATCGTCGTCGTCTCGGCGCTCGCCGGAACCACCAACGCATTGCTGGCCATCGCGGACCAGGCGTCGCGTGGGCAGCTGATCGGCGCGGTGCGAGCCGTCGAGGCGCTGCGCGAGCGGCACCTGGCGCAGGCCGCGGCACTCCTCGGCGAGGGCGGCGACGCGGACGAGCTGTCGGCGGAGCTGAGCGCGATGTTCGACGAGCTCGCGCACCTGGCGGAGGCGCTTTCCGTGCTCGGCGACCTGACGCCGCGGAGCAAGGACGCGATCGCGGCGATGGGGGAGCGGCTTTCGTCGCAGCTGGTCGTCGCCGCGATGCGACGCGGCGGGCTCGAGGCCGAGCACGTCGACGCGCGCGACGTGATGATCACCGACGACCGCTACTGCGGCGCGGAGCCGCTCACCGACCTGATCGCCGAGGCTTCCCGCGACCGGCTCCTCCCGCTCGTCCGGCAGGGACGGGTGCCGGTGCTCGGGGGCTTCATCGGGGCGACGCGCACCGGGGTGACGACGACGCTCGGGCGCGGCGGCTCCGACTACAGCGCGGCGCTGGTCGGCGCGGCGCTGGGCGCGGACGCGATCGAGATCTGGACCGATGTCGACGGGATGCTCACCGCCGATCCCCGCGTCGTGAAGGGAGCCAAGCTCATCGAGCAGATCCGCTTCGACGAGGCATCGGAGCTCGCGTCCTTCGGGGCAAAGGTGCTGCACCCGAGCACCATCGCCCCCGCCGTCGAGCGCGGCATCCCGGTCTGGATCTTCAACTCGCGCAACCCGTCGGGGAACGGGACGCGGATCACCCACGAGGCACCGCGCCGCGCGGTCAGCGCGATCGCGTCGCGCAGCGGGATCGTCCTGCTGCAGATCCGCACCGCGAGGATGCTGCTGGTACCCGGCTTCCTCCGGCGCTTTTTCGAGGTGTTCGAGCGAATGGGGGTCTCGGTGGACGTCGTCGCGACCTCCGAGGTCTCGGTGTCGGTGACGATCGACGACCGGGAGGACCTCGACGACCTGCTGGTCGAGCTTCGCGAGCTCGGCGACGTGACGATCGCCCGGGGCAAGGGGGTGCTCGCCGTCGTCGGCGCTGGGATCGGCGACGGCGGCGAAGCGATGGGCCGCGCGTTAGGCGCGCTGGCGGGGGTCCGCGTCCACCTCGTCTCGCTGAGCGCGGTCGGGATCAACCTCAGCGTGGTGATCGACGAGGCGGAAACCGCGGCGGCGATGTGCCGGCTGCACGAGGCGTTCTTCGGCACGGGAGCGACCGGCGAATGACCGCACCGGCAGCGCAGCCCGCGGCCGGCGCCCCGCGCCTGGCGGTGATCGGCGACGGGAAGATGGGGCGGGCGATCGTGCAGCTTGCCCCCGAGCGCGGCTTCCTCGTCTCGGCGATGATCGGCGCGCGCCACAACGAGGGAGGGCGCGGCGTCAGCGCCGGCGCGCTGAATGGCGCGCAGGTCGTCGTCGAGTTCACGGAACCTGGCGCAGCGGCGGCCAACGTCGAGGCGGCGCTGCGCGCGGGCGTGGCGGTGGTCAGCGGGACGACTGGCTGGTACGACGAGCTGCCGCGCCTGCGCGACCTGGCGTCGGAGCTCGGTGGCGCGCTCTTCACCGCCCCGAATTTCTCGGTCGGCGTCGCCGTCTTCGCGCGGATCGCCGAGCGCGCGGCCGCGCTGCTCGCCCCGACCGCCGCCTTCGACGCGCACGTGGTCGAGACCCATCACAGCGCGAAGAAGGACGCACCGTCAGGCACGGGCGCCATGCTCCGCGACGTGGTCGCCGCGCAGCTGAAGCGCGACGTTCCCGTGACGAGCGTCCGCACCGGAAGCGTGCCCGGCACGCACGAGTTGATCTTCGATTCGGCCTTCGAGCAGATCCGCCTCACCCACGAGGCGCGTGACCGCCGCGTCTTCGCCGACGGCGCGCTGCTCGCCGCCCGCTGGCTGGTCGGCCGGCGCGGCGTCTTCGACATGACCGACCTCCTCGACTCGCTCCTCCCATGATGCCTGACGGTTGGCTCGGCTGCGGCACCGCGCTCGTCACCCCGTTCACGAAGGGGGGCGCGATCGACGAGCGCGCGCTCCGCGACCTCGTCGACTGGCAGATCGATGAAGGCATCCACTTCCTCGTCCCCTGCGGCTCGACCGGGGAGGCGGCGACGATGACGAGCGCCGAGCACCGCCGCGTCGTCGAGATCGTCGTCGAGCAGGCACGGAAGCGCGTGCCGGTCGTCGCCGGCGCCGGCTCGAACGACACGCACAAGGCGATCGAGCTCTCCGCCGAGATGAAGGCCGCCGGCGCCGACATGCTGCTCCACGTCTCGCCCATGTACAACAAGCCGCCGCAGCGCGGCATCATCGCCCACTTTCACGCGATCGCCGACGCCGTCGACCTCCCGGTCATCGTCTACAACGTCCCCGGGCGCACCGGCAGCAACATCGAGGCGAAGACGACGCTGGCGCTCGCCGGGCACCCGCGCATCGTCGCCGTGAAGGAGGCAAGCGGGAACCTCTCGCAGATCATGGAGATCATCCGCGCCGCGCCCAGGGGGTTTCAGGTGCTCTCCGGTGATGACGCGCTCACCCTCGCCGTGATGGCGGCCGGCGGTACCGGGATCGTCTCGGTCGTGTCGAACATCGCGCCAGGGCGGATGGCGCGCCTCGCCGAGCGGTGCGCCGCGGGCGACCTGGCGGCGGCACGCTCCGAGCACATCGCGCTGATGCCGCTCATGAGCGCCGCCTTCATCGAGTCGAACCCGATCCCGGTGAAGGCGGCGATGGCGCTGATCGGCAGGATGGAGAGCACGGTGCGGCTGCCGCTGGTGCCGCTCGA
>DASZNJ010000215.1:0-6142 GCA_035551575.1 Gemmatimonadaceae bacterium | reverse complement strand
CGCCGGAACCCCACCCACTCGCGCGCTGACCCAGCCACGCCTAGCTTCCAGCCCAGCACGGGCCCCACCTCACCCACGTTGCAGCTCCCGACAACTTGATCTCCTCGCGAACCCTCCTGGTCGCGGCAGCCCTCGCCGCCTGCTCCGCCCCCGAGCCCTCCTCGGCACACTCCCCGACGCCCACTGCAGCCGGACCGACCACGACCGCCACCCCGGGCGTCGCCACGACCCGCAGCGACTCCTCGACCGTCCTCGCCAAGGCCGATCAGGGCCGGATCCGTGGCGACAGCTCGGCCAAGCTCTGGCTCATCATGGTCAGCGATTTCCAGTGCCCCTACTGCCGCCAGTGGCATGACGAAGTCTTCGCGACAGTAATACGCGACTACGTGGCCACCGGCAAGGTGCGCATCGCGTACCTCAACTACCCGCTGTCCGGACACAAGAACGCGATGCCCGCGGCCGAAGCGGCGATGTGTGCGTCGGTGCAAGGCAAGTTCTGGGAGATGCACGACGCGATCTTCCGCACTCAGGACCAGTGGGCGGAGCTCGCGAACCCGAAGGCGATGTTCGACTCGCTCGCCGCCAGCATCGGCGTCGCCCCCGGTCCATATCGCAGCTGCATCGAGTCGGATGCGACGCGGCCCATGATCCTCGCCGACCAGGCGCGCGCGACAACCGCTGGTGTGAAGGCGACTCCCACATTCTTCCTCGGGAACGCCCAGATCGAGGGTGCGGTGCCGCTCCCCGAGTTCCGCGCCGCGCTCGACAGGGCGCTCGCTGGTTCACGCTGAGATCCACGCGAGCGACACGCCGCGCGGCGCCTAACGCGTGAACCCGATCGTCCGCGTTGCCTACGCCGCGGCCGGTTCCCTCGCCGAGGCCGCCGCGGCGGTCGCGTCGCCAGGGGGCGGCAAGGTTCGCAGGTCCTTCGAGTCGAGGCGTGGGGTCGTCCAGCGCTTCAGCGAGTGGGGGCGTCGTTTCCGCGACCCCGCGCGCCCCCTGCTCTGGTTCCATGCACCGTCCGTCGGGGAGGGGCTCCAGGCCAGGCCCGTACTCGAGGCGCTGCGCGCGAGCCACCCGCAGATCCAGCTCGCCTACACCTGGTTTTCCCCGAGCGCGGAAGCGTTCGCGGAGTCGCTCGATGCCGACTTTCACGACGTCCTCCCCTTCGACACCACCAGAGCCGCTCGCGCCGTCCTCGACGCGCTCCGGCCGTCCGCGCTCGTGTTCAGCAAGCTCGATGTCTGGCCAACGCTGGTCGAGGAAGCCCGTCAGCGCGACATCTCGATCGCCCTGCTGAGCGCCACGCTCGCCCCCGGCTCGTCGCGCACTCACTGGGTCGCGAAGCTCCTGCTTCACGACGCCTACGCGGCGCTCGACGCCGTCGGGGCGATCAGCGGGGACGACGCGACACGCCTCATCGCGCTCGGCTGCCGCCGCGACGCGGTTCGCGTGACCGGCGATACGCGCTTCGACCAGGTGATTGCCCGCGCGGGCCGCGCCGACCGCGCCGGCCACCTGCTGGCACCCCTGCGGTCCGGCCGGCCGACCCTCGTCGCCGGCTCGAGCTGGCCGGCCGATGAGCGCGAGCTGCTGCCGGCGATCGCCGGGCTTCACCGGTCGACACCGGGGCTCCGCGCGATCGTCGCGCCGCACGAGCCGACGGCGAACCATCTCGCGCCGATCCGGCGATGGGCCGCCTCCGAAGGACTGCGCAGCGCAACGTTAGGCATGGCCGAAGCCGCGTCGGCGGACGTCGTCCTCGTCGACCGGCTCGGTGTCCTCGGCGAGCTGTACGCGCTCGCTGACATCGCCTTCGTCGGGGGCGGATTCCACGCCGCCGGCCTGCACTCGGTTCTCGAGCCGGCGGCGTACGGAGTCCCCGTCATCTTCGGACCGCAGCATCAGGGCAGCCGGGATGCCGGGCTGCTGCTCGCGGCCGGCGCTGCTCGGTCGGCGAACGACCAGCGCGCGATCGCCGATGCCGTGCGCCGATGGATCGAGGAGCCCGGCGCGCGTCAGGCGGCAGGCGAGGCGGCTCGGCGCGTCGTCGAGGAGAACGCGGGTGCGACGGCGCGGAGCGTCAGGCTCGTCGAGGAGCTGCTGTCGAGGGGCGCGGCGGCGCGCTGAGCGTCAGGCCTTCGGCGACACGGCGATCACCCCGCTCGCCGGTGCGGTGATCGGGCGGTGGAGGAAGAATCCCTGGACGAGGTGGACGCCGAGCGACTTGACGGTCTCGAACTCCTCCGACCGCTCCACGCCTTCGGCGATGACCTGCGCGCCGTGGTCGTTCGCGAACTTGACCATCGACTCGACGAGGTTCTGCTTGATGAAGTTCGAGTCGATGGCGTTGATCAGTGAGATGTCCAGCTTGATGAAATCCGGCTCGAGGTTGGCGATCGATCCGAGCCCCGCATAGCCGCTCCCAGCGTCATCGACGGCGAAGCGATAGCCCTGCTCGCGGAATGCCTTCAGCCGCTCGCGGAACTTCGGATAGTCCTTGATCGCCGTGCGCTCGGTGATCTCGATGACGACGCGCGACGGATCCTTCACCTCCGCCTCGGTGAACGCGGGATCGGCGAAGTCGTGCGGGTCGACGTTGATGAACAGCAGCTCCCCTGGCCCGAGCCGGGTTTCGATTCCCTCGATCGCCCGGCTGCGGCAGAGCCGACTGAGCTCCCAGATCATGTCGGCTTCGGCAGCGACGTCGAACATGACCTCCGGGCTTCGCAGGCTGCGCATCACCCCGCGCGCGAGCGCTTCATAACCGAAGATCTGCCGCGTCGTCGCGACAACGATCGGGTGATAGTCCACGTAGACGGCCCGGTCGCGGAGGCTCGTCCGGAGGTCGTCGACCCGTCGCGCACGCTCCCGTTCCTCGACGCTCTTCGCTGCGGTCGCCGCTTCACGAATCCCGCGATAGATCAGGCGCTCGAGGCGGAGCTTCGGATTGTAGTAGACCCGCGCCAGCCCGACGTAGATCTCGAAGAGCGCCGCGATGTCCTCGCCGTGGGCGACCTCGATGCGCTGGGCCACGTGCTCCTGGAGCCGGCCCACCAGCGTCGTGATCTGCTGCTCCGACGCCCGTGCCTCGCCGGCCGGCGGTACGTGGAAGAAGATGAAGTCGTCGTCGTTGGTGTAGCTGACCATCACGCGCGACGCCTGCATCGAATGGCCGTCGAGGAATTCCTTCACCCCGGCCGCCGTGGTCTCGAGCACGGCGTCAAGCTTCTCCCACCCGTAGATCTCCTCGATCTTCGAATACCGCACGAAGTTGAAGTAGACGACGACGAGCTCGCCCCGCTCCTTGATCTGCGGGCGCATCCGTTCGATCATCACCGGGAGCGTCGGCAGCCCGGTCATGAAGTCGTAGAGCATCTGCGCCTGCTCCGCGCGCTCGGCGCGGTCGCCGTTAGGCGCGTCGCCAGGCAGCTGGCGCATGATCGCCGACCGCACCCGTCCCGCGATCTCCTCCGCGTCGGTCGGCAGGCGCAGCCACTCCTCGGCACGCAGCTCGATCGCCCGCCGCCTGGCCGCATCGTCCTTGCAGCCGACGATCACCGGGAGTCCCTTCGCGTGCGCGCACTCCACGATCTCGCGCAGCGTCGGCGGGCTTTCCGCCGTGACGTAGACGGCTCGCAGCCCGCGCTCGTGGCCGATCGCCCGCGCCACGTCCTGCGAGGGGACCACGACTGCCCGCCACGCATCGAGTTGCGCGAGGGCGTCGGTGATCTGCGGATCGCCGCTGTCGGTGAGGAGCGTGCTCTGGTTCACGAGCGCGGCGGGCCGCTAGGACGCCGCCGACAGCATTGCGAGGTTCCTTTGCACGGTCGTCGCGAGCTTCGGCAGGTCAAAGGGCTTTTCCACGTAATCGTCCGCGCCGGTCTGAAGGGCTTCGCGCTTGTCCGACCACTCGTCGAGCGCCGTCACCATCACGATTCGCACCTTCCGGCCGAGGGTCGGATGTTGCTTCATGAGCCGGCAGGTCTCCCAACCATCGCGGCCCGGCATCATGACGTCGAGGAGCACCAGCGCCGGCTTCACCTGCTCGAACACGGCCAGGGCCTCATCGCCGCTGTACGCCACGGTGATGGGATAGCCGCGCACCTCGAGATACTGGCGGATGATTTCGGCGTTGTCGTGGTTGTCGTCAACCACGAGGATGGGAGGAAGCGTATCCATCAGCACATCCAATCGGCAGGGAGACAAGACAAGAGGGGCAAGAAGCTTGCCCCGTGGGACGGTAGGCTCGCGTCGCCACGCACCGTTTACTGGCGGTGCAGCGCGTAGGAGATACCCACCCCGAAAACTCCGCCTCGCGGCCCGGGTGTTCCATTCTTCGCATCGGCGCCCATCTCGTACCCCACTGTCACCCCGACCTGCGGGGCGACCGTGACGTCGAGACCTGCTGATGCGCGTAACGCCCCCCCTTTCGGCTCGCTCAGCGAGTCTCCCTTGATCCGCGCGATCGTATAGAACGGGGCGACATACACGCTGATGCCTCGAGTCGCTCCGAGCGCATGCCGATAGCCCAGCGCAACGCCAACCGGAAACGACGACATCGTAACGCCTCTCTTCGAGGTCACGCCGACCCCACCGAAGATGGCGGTCCCCAGGCTACCTGATGCGAAGCTCTTCACCGGGATCGAAAGACGGGCGCCATACGCACCCTGGGAACCGCCCGAGTCGGCTCTCACCACCCCCGCGCCCGCGCTGAGCTGGAAACGGGACTGGGTCGGCGCCCACGCAAGCGCGCCAGCGATTGCGGACGCACGCTGCCCGTTCCCGTAGTCGGCGGCGAGCGTGATGCCCGCATTGGCCCACGCGTTCTGGAGGACGGGCGTCGCCGGCATCTGCGCCAGGCAGCTTCCGGCGGTTCCGAGCGTCGCCGTGAGGAACGCCGTGACGAACGCGGCGCGGGAAGTCAGTCGATTTCGGCTCATGAGATCGTATCGTGCGAGAAGGTGATCCGTCGCGTAGCCCTATTGCAACCGGCGCACCGAAACAGGGCCCTCCGCCGCGAATCAAAGCGGAAACGGGCCGGAGCAAACGCTCCGGCCCGCCCGCAACTCCTGTTTCTGGCGACTACTTCGACTCGGCGCGCTCCGTAACGATGCGGACGCGGTCATCGGCAACCTCCAGGAACCCGCCGAACACCGCGAACCGGCGCTCACCACCCGCGGCGTTCAATCTGAGCTCGCCCGAGCCGAGAAGCGTCAGCATCGGAGCATGCATCGACATGATGCCGACCTCACCGTCATACGCCGGCGCGACGAGCGACTCGGCCTCGCCTTCGAAGAGAGTGCGCTCGGGCGAGACAACCGACACGGTCAGCATCGGCTACGCCTTCGCCATGCGCTCGGCGTTGGCCACGACGTCCTCGATGCCGCCCGCCATGAAGAACGCCTGCTCGGGCAGCGCGTCGAACTCTCCGGCGACCAGGCGCTCGAACGAGGAGATCGTCTCCTCGAGCTTGACGTACTTGCCCGGGATGCCCGTGAACTGCTCGGCGACCTTGAACGGCTGCGACATGAAGCGCTGCAGACGGCGCGCGCGGCCGACGATCTTCTTGTCGTCCTCCGAGAGCTCGTCCATGCCAAGGATCGCGATGATGTCCTGGAGCTCCTTGTAGCGCTGCAGGATGCGCTGTACGCTCGTCGCCGCCTTGTAGTGGCGGTCGCCGACGAACTGCGGATCGAGGATGCGGCTGCTCGACGCGAGCGGATCGACGGCGGGATAGATCCCGAGCTCGGTGATCGCGCGCGAAAGAACGACGGTCGCGTCGAGGTGCGCGAACGCGGTGGCCGGCGCAGGATCGGTGATGTCGTCGGCGGGCACGTAGATCGCCTGCACCGAGGTGATCGAGCCGTTCTTCGTCGAGGTGATGCGCTCCTGCAGGTCGCCCATCTCCGTCGCCAGTGTCGGCTGGTAGCCGACCGCGCTCGGCATGCGGCCGAGCAGCGCCGACACTTCCGAGCCCGCCTGGGTGAAGCGGAAAATGTTGTCGATGAACAGGAGGACGTCCTTGCCTTCCGCGTCGCGGAAGTACTCGGCGACGGTCAGCGCCGACAGGCCGACGCGCAGGCGCGCTCCTGGCGGTTCCGTCATCTGGCCGTAGACCAGCGCGGCGCGGCTCTTCGAC
>DASZNJ010000214.1:0-6899 GCA_035551575.1 Gemmatimonadaceae bacterium | reverse complement strand
CGCCGCGAGCCGGGCTTCCTGCTGCTCGAGGATCGCGATCGGCACCTTCATCATCCCGATCGTGCGCGGCCCCTGCTCCGCCCCGTGCCAGTCCGAGCCGCCGCTCGGCACGAGCCGGAAATGTTCGGTGAGCGCCCGCAGCCGCCGCTGCTCGTCGGGGGAGTTGCTCGGATGGAGCACCTCGAGGCCGTCGAGGCCGAAGCCGACGGCGCGCTCGACGCGGGTCCGGTTGAAGTCGACGCCGGGGTGGGCGACGATGGCGAGCCCCCCGGCGGCGTGGATCAGGGCGATGGCATCGACGAAGTCGAGCTTTGCCTTGGGGACGTTGGCCGGCTTGCCGAAGCCGATGTAGCGATCGAAGACGTCGCGCTGGTCGCCGACCCACCCACCGGCGACGACGGCGCGCGCGACGTGCGGGCGGCCGACCGCGCCCCCGCCCGCCTCGGCGAGGACGGCGTCGAAGGTGACCGGCACGCCTAACGCGTTGAGCTTCGCCACCATCTCGCGGGCGCGCTCGATCCGGGCCTGGCGGAAGCCCTCCATCGCGGTCTCGATCGCGTCGAGGCGCTCGAGATGGAGCCCGAGGACGTGGATCTCGCGCCCCTCGTCCTCGGCGCTCAGCTCGACGCCGGTGATGACGCGGAGCCCGAGCCGCTCGCCGGCAACGCGGGCGGCGGCCACGCCGTCGACCGTGTCATGGTCGGTGAGGGCGATCGCGGTGATGCCGGCCGCATGCGCGGCGGCGGCGACGTCCTCGGGGGCACGCGACCCGTCGGATGCGGTCGAGTGCATGTGGAGGTCGACGACGCGCGGCACGGGCGTCGCTGTCGCGCCCGTGCCCGCGGTCATGGCCGGTAGCCCGCTTCCGGGGAGGTGTTGCTCGGCTGCGAGCACGTGAACAGCTCGCGCAGCTTCTCGTCGGAGAGCTCGGCGAGGGCGGCGTCGCGCGAGCGCGTCTGCTGCGGGGAGTAGCGGGTAACGCGCACCTCGCGCGTGTCGCCGGCGCCGCGGACGAACATCAGGCCGAACTCGTCGCGGTCGAGGGAGGTGATGCGGCCGCTCGGGCGGACGCGCCAGGTGTCGCCGTTGACGACGATCGAACGGTCGGGCATGATCAGAGCTCCACGAGCTTGTAGATGCGCCGCGGATCCACGATCGGCTCGGGGGCGGCGGCGTGAGCGGCAGTGAGCGTCGGGGCGTCGGGCGCCTCGAAGAACTCGAGGAAGGCGCCGGGGAGGCCGTCCTCCTCGAACGCCCAGAAGGTGCAATTGGCGCGCTTGTAGTAGTCGCGCTTCGCGCGGAGCCGGTCGAAGTAGCTCTTCCGTTCCTGCGGCGGAACGATCTTGCGGTGCATCGTCAGTACGCGGGACATGTCAGAGCGCGGTCTCGGGGAACGATTCGAGGGTCTTCTTGACGTCGGCCATGAAGCGATCGGCGTCGGCGCCGTCGACGATGCGGTGGTCGAAGGAGATCGAGAAGTAGGCGCAGGTGCGGATGGCGATGGTATCCTCGCCATCGGTGCCGGTGATGACCTTGGCGCGCTTCTCGATCGCGCCGAGCCCCATGATGGCGGCGGTGCCTAACGGGATGATCGGCGTGCCCATGAGGGAGCCGAAGACCCCGGGGTTGGTGATGGTGAAGGTCGCGTTCTGGACCTCGGCCGGCTGCAGCTTCTTGGCGCGGGCGCGGGCGGCGAGGTCGTTGACGCTCCGGGTCAGCCCGCTGATCGAGAGGTTGTCGGCGCCCCTGACGACGGGGACGATGAGCCCCCAGTCGACGGCGACGGCGACCCCGATGTTGTACTGCTTGCGGTAGATGACGTTGCGGCCGTCGTGTGCGGCGTTGAGCATCGGGTGCTTCTTCAGGCACTCGGTGACCGCCTTGATCACGAAGGGGAGGAACGTGAGCTTCTCCCCGGTCTGCTGCTCGAAGGCGGCGCGGTGCCTGGCGCGGATGCGTGCGACGCGCGTGAGGTCGATCTCGAAGAACGAGGTGACGTGGGCGGCGTGGCGCCGGGCGTTGACCATGTGCTCGCTGGTCAGCGCGCGGATCTTCGACATCGGCTCGACGATGTCGCCCTCCCATCCGGCCGGCAGGGCGTAGCCGGCGCCGGCCGAGGGCGAGTACATCGGCGCGTCAGGCACGCCGGGGCGGCCGCGGGTGCCGCTCTCGAGCGCCTGCATGATGTCGCGCTTGGTGACACGGCCCGCGAGGCCGGAGCCGCTCAGGGCGGCGATCTCGATTCCATGCTCGGCCGCGATCTTCCGGACGAGCGGAGACGACTTGGTGCGAAGGCGCGCCTCCAGCGTGGAAGCCGCGGCGCTTCCCACGGCAACCGCGGGGGCGGCGGCGGTTGGAGGCGCGGGGGTTGGATGATGGGCACCGCCGGTTTGGGCGGTAGCTTGTGACTTGGGGGGGGCCCCCGCCGTCGCCGCCTCCGCCTTCGCGCCGTTCCCCGCCGCCGCATCGCCGGCGCCCGCCGGCGCCCCGCCGCCGACCACGGCCCCCTTCTCCGTCTCGATCCGCGCGACGATCGTCTGCACCGCCACCGTCTGCCCTTCGCCGACGACGATCTCGGCGAGCACCCCCGCCGTCGGCGCCGGGATCTCAGCGTCCACCTTGTCGGTCGAGATCTCGAACAGCGGCTCGTCGCGCTTCACCGCGTCGCCGACCTTCTTGAGCCACTTCGACAGTGTCCCCTCGGCGATCGATTCTCCCATCTGCGGCATGACCACGTCGATGCGTGCCACCGGATGCTCCTATTGACCTGAGTCACGTGCCGCCGCGTCAGCGCGCAGCAGCTTGATGAACACGACCGTCGGCAGCAGGACCGCGCCGATCGCTCCGCCTATCCCTGCATAAATCGCCCAATTTCCGCAAACTGGCAAACCCTGCGCTGGCGTGCAGCGCCTCAGGATGTCGACGATCCTGACCAGCAGGAGCGCGATCATCCCCCCCCCGAAGAATCCGACGACGATCGTCAGGCACCCGACCATCGTGTTCCGGACCGCCGGGTTCAGCGGCGGCGGCTCCGGGGCGGAAGCGGGGATGTTCGTCCGGCTCATCTCAGTATTCCGCCAGCCGGCGCGCCGCGAGCACGATGTCCGCCGTCTGCGGCAGCACATAGTCCTCGAGCGGTGGCGAATAGGGGAGCGGAACGTCCGCCGCCGTGACGCGAAGCACCGGGGCGTCGAGCCATTCGAAGGCGAGCTCGTTGATTCGGGCCGTGATCTCCCCGGCGACCCCGCCGGTCCGCGTGTCCTCGTGCACGATCAGCGCGCGGTTCGTCTTCCGCACCGTCGCGACGATCGCCTCGTCGTCCATCGGAAGGAGCGAACGCAGGTCGATGACCTCGACGGAGATGCCATGCTCGCGCTCGAGCGCCTCGGCCGCCTCGAGCGACTTCCAGACCGTCGCTGCGTAAGTGATGATCGAGAGGTCCTTCCCCTCGCGCGCCACCCGTGCCTTGCCGATCGGGACGACGTGGTCCCCGGCCGGCATCCGCTCCTTGATGCGGCGGTAGAGGTACTTGTGCTCGAAGAAGAGCACACAGTCCTCGTCGCGGATCGCCGCCTTCATCAGCCCCTTCGCGTCCGACGCCGTGGCCGGGTAGACGATCTTCAGCCCCGGCGTGTGGAGGAACGCCGCTTCCGGATTCTGGGAGTGAAAGGGTCCGCCGCGCACGTAGCCGCCGCTCGGGCCGCGTACGACCATCGGCGTCGGGAGGAAGGCGCGATAGCGCGCTGTCGCGACGTAGTTGGTCAGCATGTCGTAGGCGCAGGAGATGAAGTCGATGAACTGCATCTCGCAGACCGGGCGCATCCCCATGTGGGCCGCGCCGGCCGCGGCTCCCACGATCGCGATCTCGCTGATCGGCGTGTCGATGACGCGCTTCTCGCCGAACTTCGCGAGCAGCCCGTCGGTCACCTTGAATGCACCACCGTAGGCCCCGATGTCCTCGCCAAGGCAGAAGACGTTCGGGTCGCGTTCCATCTCCTCGAACAGCGCCTCGCGGATCGCTTCGAGATAGGTGATCTCGCCGTTCGCCTCAGCCATCGAACGTCCCCCACCCCGCGGCACGCTCGTTCTTCTCGACCGCGCTCTTCACCCCGCTCCGGAACCAGAGCGGCTCGACCGCCTTCGGCTCGTCGTAGACCCCGACGAGGGCGTCAGTGGGCTCCGGCATCGGCGACTGTTCGGCGGTGTCCGTCGCCGCGTCGATCTCCTCCTGTACCCGGGCGTCGATCGCAGTGAGCTCGTCGCGCTGCACCGACAGCTCGCCGGTCAGCTGCCTGACATAGCGGTCGAGCGGATCGTTGTCCTTCTCCCAGCGCGAGATCTCGCCGTCAGGGACGTACGACTGGTTGTCGTGTTCGGCGTGCCCCTTCCGGCGATAGGTCATAAGCTCGATGAGCGTGACGCCGCCCCCGCGCCGGGCGCGCTCGACCGCGCGCTTCGTCACGTCGTACGTCGCGATGACGTCGTTCCCGTCGGCGCGCTCGCCGGGGATGCCGTAGCCCGCGGCCTTGTCGACGAACTGCCTGGCCGCCGTCTGCTTCCAGGTCGGCGTCGAGTAGGCATAGCCGTTGTTCTCGATGATCACGACGAGCGGGCAACGCTGGACGGCGGCGAAGTTGATCCCCTCGTGGAAAGCCCCTGTCGAGGTCGCGCCGTCACCGATGTAGACGAGGCCGACGCGGTCCTCGCCGCGCAGCCTGAACGAGAGCGTGACCCCGGCCATCACCGGCACCATGTCGCCGAGGTGGGAGATCTGGCCGATGAAGCCGCGCTCCGGGCCGCCGAAGTGGATGTTGAGCTCCCGGCCGCGCGTCGGCGAGTCGCCCTTCGCCATGTACTGGCGGATGATCTCCGTCGGCTCGGCGCCGCGGACGAGCATCGCGCCCATGTTGCGGATGAGTGGCGACAGGATGTCGCCCTTCTGCTTGTCGAGCGCGAACGCGCTGCCGACGGCGTCGGCCTCCTGGCCTAACGACCGGAACAGCCCGCCGACGACCTTCGTCTGGCGGTAGAGGTTCACCAGCCGCTCCTCGAGCGACCGGGTGAGCCGCATCCAGTAGTAGAGCTCGAGCTTCTGCTCGCGGGTCAACAGCGCGGCTGCCGATCCGGGGAGCTCGGGATCGACCTCCCGCACCACCGGCGCCGCGGGGGCGCGTCCGCCCCTGGCGCGCGTCGCCATCAGTACGACGCTTCGAGCGTGTGCGACGGGTCTTCGCGCCGGTGACAGTGCACGAAGAAGCGCTTCACGTTGCGGTCGAGGCGGCTCTCACCCATCTGGTCGGTCTCGACCTCGATGAAGGTGTAGTGCCCCCCTTCGGCCTTCACCATCAGCTTCATCGAGCCTAACGGTCCGGTGAACGAGCGGGCGCGGACCGCGGTCGCCGTCGGGGCGAGGCCGAGCTCGGGAAAGAACTTGTCAGCCATCGCCAGGACCTCGGCGGGCGGCATGTGGCTGCGGTAGAAGTGACGCATGTGGACGTCGTTTGACCTGTGCGGATTCGTCTCAGGGTTCGGCGCGCGCGGCGCCGACTTCCTGCTGCCAGTCGGTCGCGCGTTCGATCTTGGTGCCGGGAAGCGTGTCGCGCCGGAACTCGATCCCGACCGCCCACTGTTCGGCGGTCACGAAGCGGAGCTTCGCCGTGTAGGTGCCGACTTCAGGGGCGGCCATGAACGAGTCCCAGGTGCTCGTCCCCGCGGAATTGTTGGCGAAGATGCGGCCTTCCCCACCCTCGACCGGCTGGCCGTTCTCCTTGTCGATCACCGTGACCCGATAGATCACGTCCTCGCGTGCCCGCGGGGGCATCGGGTCCGAGGTGATGCGGTACTCGAAGTGCTCGGAGAACGTCCGGATCTGCAGCTTGCGGGGGCTGCTGTCGCAGCCCCCCAGAGCCGCGCCCGCCAGTGCAAGCATCGACACCGCGATGAGCAATGAGTGAAGACCTGCACGGCGGAGTCGGCTCATGTCCATCTCCTACTCGTCGACGTGGGTGACCTGCTCCTCGCCCATCATCTGGCGAAGAGTGTTCTTCAGCTTCGTCTGCTGGATGAACAGGTCGTGCTCGGGAAGCAGCGCCGGCTGCGTCGTCATCGGGCTCTTGTAATAGAACGAGAGCCACTCCTGCACTCCCTTCATCCCGGCGCGCTGCGCCAGATCCGAGAAGAGCGCCAGGTCGAGCGCGATCGGCGCGGCGAGGATCGAGTCGCGGCAGAGGAAGTTGACCTTGATCTGCATCGGGTAGCCCATCCACCCGAAGATGTCGATGTTGTCCCAACCCTCCTTGTTGTCGCCGCGCGGCGGGTAGTAGTTGATGCGCACGACGTGCGAGAAGCCCTTGTACAGATCCGGATACTTCTCCGGCTGCAGGATGGTGTGCAGCACGCTCAGCTTCGACTCTTCCTTCGTCTTGAACGACGCCGGATCATCGAGCACTTCGCCGTCGCGGTTGCCGAGGATGTTGGTCGAGTACCAGCCGGCGAGACCGAGCATGCGCGCCTTGAGGCCCGGCGCGATGACGGTCTTCATCCAGGTCTGGCCCGTCTTGAAGTCCTTGCCCGAGATGGGCACGCCACGGTCGTTCGCCAGCTGCACGAGTGCCGGGATATCGACCGACAGGTTCGGTGCGCCATTGCAGAAGGGCACGCCCTCCATGATCGCCGCGTAGGCGTAGAGCATGGATGGCGCGATCGCCTCGTCATTGTTCTCCATCGCGCGCTCGAACTGCTCGAGCGTGGCGTGCTGCGGGCCGGCCTTGATGTAGATCTCGGTCGAGGCGCACCAGACGATGACCACGCGGTCGCACCCGTTCTCGCTCTTGAAGCGGCGGATGTCCTCGCGCAGCGCCTCGGCCTGCTCGCGCTTGCTCCCCTGCTTGACGTTCGTG
>DASZNJ010000213.1:0-7600 GCA_035551575.1 Gemmatimonadaceae bacterium | reverse complement strand
GACCGGTAGCGTCGTTACTGGCCCTGGCACCCTTGGCACCTGGCCCCCTGCCCACAAGACCCTGACCCCTGACCCCTGACCCCTGACCCCTGACACCTGACACCCGCCGCCGTTAGGCGCCGTGGCCCCGCCCCTTCCTCTCGAGTGCCGCCCATCGCCGCATCACCTCGCGGTATCGCGCTCGGGCCCGGGCGCAGGCGGCGACCTGGCTCGCGGTCGGGGTGACATCGGCGCCCTGCATCGCCATCGCGGCGGCGAGCAGCTCGTCGCTGACGACGGCGAGCGTGGCCGGTGAGGGCTGGGGGGCGGCACCCGGGCGGCGACGGCGGGGCTGCTCCGCCGCGCGGGGCGGCGCGATCGAGTCGAGCGCGTTCTTCAGCGCGGCCGCGTCCGCGGCGTGAAGCGTGTCGAGTCGCGCGAGCAGCGCGCGCGCCGCCTCGTACGCCTCGTGCGACTCGCGTGCGTCGTCGTACATCTCGCGCGTCAGCGCCGCCAGCTGGGCGAGCCCGGCGGCCGGGGTCTTCAGCCGCGGGTCGAGGCGGAGCGTCAGCGGCTGCGTCTGCGTCCTGCCATCCACCGTCAGGCGGACGGTGTAGCTCCCTGGCGGCGCCCACGGCGCGACGGCCGGCGGGTAGCTCCGGTGCGGCACCGCCCCGGTGGCCTCCACTCCATCGCTCTTCACCTCGCGGATCGGGTCGTAGCGCATGTCCCAGCTCACGCGGTGCATCCCCGGCTCGGCCGAGAGCACCATCGGCGGCGCGGGCCAGTAGAGCGGGAGGGCGCAGTTGGGCGCCGCCGGCCTGTCCTCGCACAGCCGCTCGTACGCCTCGGGGTCGAGCGCGGCATCGGGATGCTCGACGGTGTCGGCGCTGGTGTACGACCGGATCACCCGGCCGCCGCGGTCCACGATCTCGAGCTTCACCGGACCGTTAGGCCTGACGGCGAGCGTGTAGTCGAGAATCGCCCCCGGCGGCGGGTTCTCCCCGGCCGGCACTTCCGGCGGCCACGGCGTCGGGTCGTTGGTGGCGAAGCGGACGCGCGCGGCGACCACCGGCCTGAAGAGATACGCGCCGCGCGCAGCCCGCGCCTCGGCGGCCTGGCGGAGCGGGGTGAGGTCGTCGAGGATCCAGAAGCCGCGCCCGTGCGTCGCCGCGATCAGGTCGGAACAGAGGCAGCTGCTGTCGTCCTTCACCTCGAGGTCGCGCACCGACACCGCGGGCATGTCGAGGCGGAGCGACTGCCAATGCTCCCCGTCGTCGAAGGAGACCCAGACCTGGGTGTCGGTGGATGCGTAGAGCAGTCCCGGCTTCCGCGGATCCTCGCGGATCGCGTTGGCGACCGCGCCGGGCGCGATCCCGCTGTCGATCTCGGTCCACGTCTTCCCGCCGTCGTGGGTGCGCCAGAAGTGCGGGTTCGGGTCGTCGATGCGCAGCGTGTTCGCCGCGGCGTAGGCGGTGCGCGTGTCGAAGTGGCCGGCGTCGATGTTGAAGATGCGCGTCCACGGCCTGACCGCCGCCGGCGTGACGTCGCTCCAGTGCGCTCCGCCGTCGACGGTCACCTGGATCGCCCCGTCGTCGGTGCCCGCCCAGAGCACCTTCAGGTCGCGCGGCGACGCCGAGAAGGCGGTGATGCTGCCTGACGGCGCGGGGGTGACGCCGCTTGCGTACTTCCCCGCGCTCGCCGGCACCGCCCACCGCTGCCGGGCGAGGTCGGGGCTGATGCGCGTCCAGCTGTGGCCGCGGTTCTGTGACTTCCAGATAACGTTCGAAGCGTAATAAAGGATGTCGCGGTCGAGCGGCGACCACTGGATCGGCATCGTCCGCACGTTGCGGTTGAACTCCGTCCCCCGCGTCGCGCCGTCGGGTCCGAGGTACGTCGTCTGGCGCGTGCGCCGGTCGTACATCGACACGTTGGTGCGCATGCTGCCGAAGACGCGGTCGGGATCGCGCGGATCGGGCGCGGCGATGCCGTACTCCTGGATGTTCACCGGATGCCAGTCGTGGAAGGTGATCTCGCCGTCCATCGACCGGCTCTCGACGCAGGCCGAGCCCGAGTCCTGCTGCCCGCCGCAGACACGGTACGGGAACGCGTTGTCGGCGGTCGCGTGATACATCGCGGCGGTGCTCTGCGTGTACCAGTTGCTCCACGACGCACCGCGGTTCGCCGA
Source organism: Gemmatimonadaceae bacterium (assembly GCA_035551575.1). GTDB lineage: Bacteria > Gemmatimonadota > Gemmatimonadetes > Gemmatimonadales > Gemmatimonadaceae > JABFXC01. Next base: position 5,433 of record DASZNJ010000213.1, on the reverse strand, counting down.
GACCACCGCCCCCTGGTCGGAGACGACGAAGACGATGTCGGTGTTGTCCGGGTTGATCCACGCCTTCTGGTAGTCGTCGCCACCGGGGGAGCCGCGCACCGCCGACCAGCTGCGGCCACCGTCCTCGGTGCGCCAGAAGACGATCGACGCGCTGTAGACGACGTTCGCGTTCTTCGGGTCGACGACGATCGTCGGCAGGTCGCCGCCGCCGATGCGCAGCAGCGGACGCGGGTCTTCACCGCCCGGCGCGTCGCCGCGATCGGGATCTTCATGCGGATCCTCGGCGACCTGCCCCGGCGGGATCACCGGCTGCGCCGTGTCGCCGAAGGTCAGGCGCCAGTGCTCGCCACCATCGACCGACTTGTAGAAGCCGACCACGCCCGTGGTGCTCCGCGCCGCGGTATCGCTGGGCGCGGTCCCGGCGACCATCGCGTAGACGACCTTCGGATTGCTCGGGGCGATGGCGAGGTTCGCCTCGATCACCGGCGGGAGACCATTGGTGAGCTGCCGCCAGGTGGTGCCGCCGTCGGTGGACTTGAAGATCCCGTTCCCCGTCCCGGCGAATTCCCTTCCCTCGATGAAGCTCTGCTGCTGCTGCCAGAGCGCGGCGTAGACGATGTTCGGGTCGCTCGGGTCGATGCGGACGTCGTTGCCGCTCGTGTACTCGTCCTTGTAGAGCACCTTCTCGAACGTCCGTCCGCCGTCGGTCGAGCGGAAGATCCCGCGCTCGGCGTTGGGGCCGTACGGATGGCCCAACGCGGCGACGAAGAGGCGGTCGGGGTTCCCCGGGTCGACGTCGATGTTGGCGATCATCCGCGTGTCGCGGAGCCCGAGGTGCGTCCACGTCTTCCCCGCGTCGGTGGACTTGTAGATGCCGTCGCCGGTGGAGAGGTCGGGGCGGATGATCCCCGCGCCGCTGCCGACGTAGATGATGTCCGGGTTCGACGGCGCGACGGCGATCGCCCCGATCGAGCCGGTCGGCTCGTCGTCGAAGATCGGCTGCCAGGTCGAGCCGTAGTCGGTGGTCCGCCATACCCCGCCGTTGTCGAAGCCGGCGTAGAAAACGTTAGGCCGGCTCGGCACGCCGGCGAGGGCGCGGGCCCGCCCGGCACGCGTCGGGCCGATGCCGCGCCAGTGCAGGGCCGAGGTGACGTCGGCCGACTGGGCGCCGGCGGTGAGCGCGGCCGCGACGAAGGCAGCGCCTGCCATTGAGCGAAGGATGACCGTGCGCACGTCGACTACCTCCTGGTGCGGTGGAGCCGCGATGACGCGGGACGAACGGCGGGATCGTTCACCGGAGCCAGGGAGGGCTCGGCGAGTCACTGCAGCGGCGGAGCTGCCGTATCCCCCGCGGTAGTTCCCTGTCTCCCCGCCGCGACCTGCCCGATCGGGCGAACATGACGCGCATCGATCGGCTACGGCTTCGCCGCCGGCTGCTGCTCGATCTGCCGCAGCACCTCGCCGAGCTTTCGCATCTCCTCGCCGTATGTCGCCCAGTCGTCGGCGCGCTGCGCGGCGCGGGCGCGGTCGTAGTGCTCGACTGCCTGGCGTGTCAGCGATGCCGTTGCGGTCGACGGGGGTGGGATCGTTTCCGACGACGGCGCGGCGACCGCGGCCGGGGCGCCCTTCGCCTCGTAGAGGCCGGCCAGCGCCGCATCGAGCGTCTCGCCCATCGAGACGCGCCCCTCGTGGGCGGCGACCACCCGCTTCAGCTCCGGGATCCGGCCCCCCTGCGCCCGCAAGTAGAGCGGCTGCACGTAGATCAGCGACCCCTCGACGGGAAGCACGAGCAGCTCGCCGCGCAGCACTTCGGAGCCGCGCTGGTCCCAGAGCGTGATCTGCCGCGAAACCTCGGTATCCTGGTTGATGCGATTGACGATCTGGTTCGGGCCGAACACCAGCCGCTGCCGCGGGAAGCGGTAGACGGCGAGCTCGCCGTAATGCGCGCCATCGTTCCGCGCGACCATCCACGCGGCGAGGTTGTCCTTCTGTCGCGGAGTGAACGGCCGCATCAGGATGAACTCGGCGTCACGCTCACCGGGCAGCCGCATCACCATGTGGCGGAGGAACGCTTCGCCCGCACCGCGCCGGTCGGTCCCCACCGGTGCCGAGCTCCCGGCGCCACCCGGAATCTGCCACTCGTCCTCGCGGTGGTAGAAAGTCTCCGGATTGACCATGTGGTAGGTCCCGTAGAGCGCGGTCTGCAGCCGGAAGAGGTCCTCGGGATAGCGGACGTGCGCGCGGATGTCGGCGGGCATCGATGCGAACGGCCGGAGGAGCCCGGGATACATCAGGTCGATGGTGCGGATGATCGGGTCCTTGTCGTCGGTGCGATAGGCGCGAACGCTTCCGTCGTACGCGTCGATGACGACCTTCACGCTGTTCCGCATGTAGTTCACGCCGCCGGCCACACCGCGGGCGTACGGGTAGCGATCGGACGCGGTGTACGCGTCGAGGATCCATACCAGCCGGCCGTCGGCGGTGACCACCATGTACGGGTCGCGATCGAACAGCACGAATGGCAGCGCGCGCCGCGCCCGGTCGCGGATGTCCCGGTAGTAGAGGATCCGCGTCGCATCGGTGACGTCGCGCGAGAGGAGGATGTTGAGCGATCCGAAGCGGACGGCGAAGAGCAGCCGGCGCAGGAACGAATGGACGGGCACACCGCCCTTCCCGTCGTAGTGCGAATAGACCGCGGCGTCTCCCTCACCGGCGGGATAGTCGAACTCGCGCTGCCGAGTCGGGGCGAGCACGAAGTCGTTGGAGAGCTCCCCGTAGTAGATCTCCGGCCGCGTCACGCGCACGTCCACGCTCGAGGCGGGCGGGAGGTCCTTGATGAACAGCAGCGGCAGTCCTTCCGCCGTCACCTCGTTCGACGGGCCGAGCGTCAGCCCCATCCCGTGCGTGTACGTCAGGTGCTCGTTGATGAAGCCGCGCGTGGGCAGCGACTGGGTGTCGAGCTCGCGTGGCGCGAGCAGCACCTGGCGCAGCTCACCGCCGATCCGGTAGCGGTCGTCGTCCACCGAGACGAAGTCGTAGTACGTGCGGATCGACTGGATCTGCCCGAACGTCTGGAGCAGCGGCTCGCGGTCCCAGAGCCGCACGTTGTCGATGGTTTCGCGATTCCGCGCGATCAGCTCCGCGGTGAGCGGCGTCGCGGTGCCGAGCTCGCGCGGCTCGACGCCATCGATCCCCCACGCCTGGCGCGTCGCGCGGATATGGGCGACGATCTGCGGCGTCTCGCGCGCCAGCTCGTTGGGCTGCACGGCGAGCCGCTGGACGAGCGCCGGCACGACCCCGGCGAGGAGCACGATCACCACGTAGGCGACGACGAGGCGTCCGGCCATCGCGACCAGCCGCCCGCGCGCCGCCGCCCAGAGCACGAGCAGCGCCCCGACGACCGTCGCGACGCTGAGCACGCGCAGCGTCGGGATGCGCACATGGAGGTCGACGTAGCGCGCGCCGGTCAGCGGGAGGTGCTCGCCGAACAGCAGTCCCGGGACCTGCACGAAGTGGATGCGCAGCGCGGCGACCAACAGGAAGAGCGCGAACAGCACCGCGAGCTGCAGCTGGCCGCGCTGCTGCACGAGCGGCTGCCATCCCCGCCCGATTTCGCTGCGCGCCACATGGATCGGAAGCACCGCGATCAGCGACAGCACCAGCAGCCAGAGCATCGCGCCCGTCGCCAGCTCGAGCACCGGCAGCGTGAAGACGTAGTAGCCGACGTCGCGCCCGAACACCGGATCGGCCGCGCCGAACGGGGTGCGGTACCAGAACTGGAGGATCGTCCGCCACTGCGCGGCGACGATCAGCGCGAAGACCAGCGCGACGAAGGCGGCACCTCCGAGCGCCACCACCCGCACCGCGCGATCAGCGGCCGAGCGCGCGACATCGGTGAGTCCACTGCGGCGGTAGAAGTCGTCGAAGCGCGACACCAGCTGCGCGCGCCCGCTGCCGCCGAGCGCGACGCGCACGTTGAGGTAGAGAACGGCGAACGCGATGACGCCGGCGGGAATCCCGAGCGCCCACTGGGCGACGATCTTCGTGAAGAACACCCGCTCGAACCCGATCTCGCGGTACCAGAGCCAGTCGCTGAGCCGCGCGGCGACCGCCGGGACGAAGAGCAGCAGCGCGAACAGCACGATCAGCAGCAGCCCGATCCGGCGACGGCGGCGCATGTCGAGCTGGCGCGAGACGTCGTCGCGCGGCGGGAGCGGACGGATCCCGGCGGCGCGGAGTCCGCGAATGATCGGGTCGTCGTCCGGGGGCATGCGCTCGCTCATCGTTGTCTCACCGGTACAGCAGGAGTCCCTTCATGCGTGCCGCCCTCCATCGTGCTGCTCGAATCTATATAGCCCCACGGGCGGGCTTTGTCACTCGACCGCTCCCCCTCGCCGGTGCGGCGTTCCCGCTTTCGCGAGGGTATCGTTCAGCGTCGCCCGCCGATCCCGGGGCGCCGTTCCACGGTTCACCGTCCGCGCCGCGCGGAGCAGACCTTGCTACAGGACGGTGATCGCACGCGCGCGACGTCGGTCGCGGTGGCAGCGTGCGGACCGGCTCCTGGCGTCCCGGTCGGCTGATCTTCACGTCCTTCTCCTCATGGGGTCTTTGTGAGCAAGTCCAGGCGGCCGACGAGCCGCGTTGCGCCCGGCGACCAGCCGCGCGTGAGCACCGGTATCGAGGGACTCGACGAGATCCTCGAAGGCGGTCTTCCCTCCAGGCATCTCTACCTCATCGACGGCGAGCCGGGCACCGGCAAGACGACCCTGGCGCTGCAGTTCCTCCTCGCCGGCACGGCGAACGGCGCGCGGGGGCTCTACGTCACGCTCTCCGAGACGCGAGCCGAGCTGACGCAGGTCGCCGAGTCGCATGGCTGGACCCTCGACAACATCGACGTGTTCGAGCTCTCGGCCGCCGAGACCGGCACGATGGACGAGGGGTACACGCTCTTCCATCCGGCCGAGATCGAGCTCCAGCAGACGATGGACGCGGTGCTGTCGTCGGTGGAGAAATCGGGCGCGTCGCTCGTCGTCCTCGACTCGCTGTCGGAGATGCGGCTGCTCGCCAGGGACCCGCTTCGGTTCCGGCGGCAGATCCTGACCATCAAGCAGTACTTCGCCGCGCGCGAGTGCACCGTCCTCCTCCTCGACGACAAGACCGCGCCCGAGGGTGACCTGCAGCTGCACAGCCTCGCGCACGGGGTCATCGCGCTCGAGCATGTCGCGCAGGAATACGGCGCCGAGCGGCGCCGGCTCCAGGTGAGGAAGCTGCGCGGGCTGCGCTTCCGCGGCGGGTACCATGACTTCCGCATCACCACCGGCGGACTGGCGGTGTTCCCGCGGCTGCGGCTCGATCACAAGGGAGAGGTGACCGGCCAGCCGCTGATTCACAGCGGCTCGGCCGAGATGGACAAGCTCCTCGGCGGCGGGCTTC
>DASZNJ010000212.1:0-5268 GCA_035551575.1 Gemmatimonadaceae bacterium | reverse complement strand
GACGACCGGCGACAGGTTGACGGGCGCTGCACGCATCCGGATGTCGGCGGTGTTCGACTGCCCCGGGACGACGGTCAGCGTCTGCTTCGTCTCCTCATAGCCGATCCGGATGGCACGGAGGGTGAGGCCACCGGCTGGCGCGCCGCGGATGGTGTAGCGACCCTGGTCGTTGGTCGTCGCGCCGACGTTCGTGCCAAGAATGGTCACCTGTACGCCGGGAATGCCGGCACCCGCGCCCTGATCGACCACGATACCAGAGATAATGGTCGAGGGACTCTGACCGCGAGCAAGCGCCGGCACGAGCAGGAACAGGACCGCGACGAGCTGCCGCGGACGAACGAGCCGCATCATGAAATCATCCTCGTGTTCTCCAAAGGAAGGTGCCTAACGTGCTGTGGCCGGCGGCGGGAGGTGCAGGCGCAATACCGCGTATGATGCGTTGCCGAGAAGCAACGGCTCGCGGGATGAATGGAAGAGCGCCTGTCGCGCACGATCTTACGAACCCGTGCCTGCCCACGCAAGCTGCCGCGCGCGGCGTGGTGCTCGGCGAGCGCGGGGCAGGGACGCTGCCTCCCCGGCTTGCGCGCGACGGGGCCGACGCCCTCCTTTCAGGAACTTCTCACATCTTCCTCGACCCCGCATCACATGCGCCTCGCCGCCCTCCTCTCGCTCTCACTGGCCGCCGCGCCCCTCGCCGCCCAGCAGCCCGCCCCCGCCCCCCTGCCCGCGACTCCGATCGACTGGAATGCGGTGCGCGACGAGACGGTCGGGATGATGCGCGAGTACTTCCGGATCAACACCACCAACCCGCCGGGGAACGAGCTGCAGACCGCGCTCTGGCTGAAGAAGGTGCTGGAGAAGGAAGGCTTCGAGACGCAGATCCTCGACACCGTCTCGCTCGGCGCGGGGCGGGCGAACTTCTATGCGCGCCTCAAGGGGAACGGCACGAAGAAGGCGATCGCGCTCGTCCACCACATGGACGTCGTCCCCGCGGATCCCGCCTACTGGAGCCACGACCCGTTCGCATCCGACACCGCTGGTGGGTTCATCTACGGGCGCGGCGCGCTCGACATGAAGGGCGAGGGTATCGCGCACCTGATGGCCATGCTCGTGCTCAAGCGCCACGGCGTGCCGCTCAACCGCGACATCGTCTTCATCGCCAACGCGGACGAGGAGCTCGGATCGACCGGCGCGATCCAGTTCGTCGACAAGCATCCCGACCTGCTGAAGGACGTCGAATTCCTGATCACCGAGGGCGGCGACAACCTCGTGCAGAACGGGAAGCTCGAGTACTGGGGGGTCGGTGTCGCCGAGAAGCGCACCTTCTGGCAGAAGGTGACGGTGAAGGGGACGCCGTCGCACGGCTCGCGGCCGACGAAGAAGAACCCCGTGCCGCGGCTGGTGCGCGCGCTCGACCGGATCGCCAGCTACGAGACGCCGCTGCACGTCACCCCCGGCGTCGCCAAGTACTTCCACGACATCTCGGTGAACTACAGTGGCGAGCAGCGGCGCTGGCTCGCCGACGTCGCGACGGCGATCCGGAGCCCGCGCGCCCGGGCGTGGCTGACCAGCGACGTCTACTGGAACGCGACGCTGCGCAACACGATCACGCTGACCGGGCTGAAGGGATCGAACAAGACGAACGTCATCCCGCCGGAAGCGTCGGCTGACCTCGACATCCGCCTTCTCCCCGACGCCGATCCGGCGGAGATGCTCGCGACGCTGAAGCGGATCGTCAACGACACCGCGGTGCACTTCACCACCGAGCTCCAGCCGAAGACCGCGTTCGAGAGCCCGGTGAACACCGACCTCTTTCACGCGATCGAGCGCGCCGCGCGCGACCGCGACCCGAAGGTGCTGGTGACGACGCCGATGCTCACCGGGGCGACCGACCGGCCGACGTACCGCAAGGCGGGGATCATCGTGTACGGGCTCGATCCCTTCATGACCGAGGGTGCCGACGGCCAGCGCGGGGTGCACGGGAACGACGAGCGCCTGTCGGTCGCCAACGCCGGCTTCGGCGTGCACTTCCTCTACGACATCATTCGCTACGCGCAGTGAGGACGCCGGTCGTCCCCGTCAGCCCTGACGACCCGGCGGCGGATCCGCTTCCCGGGCCGACCGGCGACCTGTCGCCGGAGCTCTTCGTCCGCTACGGGCGCGACCTGATCGAGTGGGTCGCCGACTATCTGGCGAGCGCCGAGCAGTACCCGGTGCTGTCGCGGGTGCGGCCGGGGGACGTCGCCGCCGCCCTCCCCGCGTCGCCTCCGGCCGGCCCGGAGCCGCTCGACGAGATCATCGCCGACTTCGGTCGGGCGATCATGCCGGGGATGACGCACTGGAACCATCCCGGCTTCTTCGCCTACTTCGCGAACAGCGCGCCGGTACCGGGGATCCTCGCCGAGCTGCTGGCGGCGGCGCTCAACGCGAACGCGATGCTCTGGCGGACCTCGCCGGCGGCGACGGAGCTCGAGCTTCGCGCGACCGACTGGCTGCGCCAGATGATGGGGCTCGGCGCCGGCTGGCAGGGGCACATCAACGACACGGCGTCGATCTCGACCATGCTCGCCCTCGCCGCCGCGCGCGAGGCGGCGGGACTCGACGTGCGCGAGCGGGGGATGGCGGGGCGCGGCGACCTCCCGGTGCTGCGCGTCTACTGCTCCGAGCAGGCGCACTCGAGCGTCGACAAGGGGGCGATCGCGTTAGGCATCGGCCACGGGAACGTGGTGCACGTCCCTACCGACGAGGAGTTCCGGATGCGCCCGGATGCGCTGCGAGCGCGCATCGGCGAGGACCGCGCAGCCGGGATGTATCCGCTCGCCGTCGTCGCGACGGTCGGGACGACGAGCACGACGAGCATCGACCCGGTGCGCGAGATCGCCGGGGTGGTCGCCGAGGCCGCCGCGCCGCGCGGCATCAAGCCGTGGCTGCACATCGACGCGGCGTACGGCGGAAGCGCGGCGGTCGTGCCGGCGATGCGCCAGGTCCTCGACGGCGCGGAGCTCGCCGACTCGCTCGTCGTGAACCCCCACAAGTGGCTGTTCACGCCGGTCGACTGCTCGGTGCTGTACGTCAGGGACCCGGAGCTCCTTCGTCGTGCGTTCTCGCTCGTGCCGGAGTATCTCACGTCGCGCTCGCACGGGGACGCGGTGAACCTGATGGACTATGGTGTCCAGCTCGGGCGCCGGTTCCGCGCGCTCAAGCTGTGGATGGTCATTCGCGCCTTCGGCGCCGAGGGGCTGGCGACGCGGATCGAGTCGCACTGCGCGCTCGCCCGCGAGTTCGCGTCGTGGGTGCGCGCGGAACCGGGGTGGGAAGTGATGGCGCCGGTTCCCTTCTCCACCGTCTGCTACCGGTTTGCGCCGGAGGGGAGGAGCGAGGACGAGCGCGAGCGGATGAACGCGGCGATCCTCGAGCACGTGAACGCGTCGGGCAAGGCGTTCATCTCGCACACGAAGCTGGACGGGCGGTACGCGCTGCGCCTGGCGATCGGGAACATCCGCACGGAGCGGCGGCACGTCGCGGAGGCGTGGAGGCTGTTGCTGGAGGGCGCGAGCGGACTCCGACGCGTGTGAGGGGGGGAAGCCGACTCCGACCCCTGGAGGGGGGGGACATCGTTTGGCTGCGGGTGTCATCACCGTTCGGCGCGAACCGACTCCGACCCCTGGAGGGGGGGGACATCGTTTTGGTGCGGGTGTCATCGTCGTGCGACGGCTCCGACCCCTGCGACTGACGCCCTGGATAAGGGGCTATTCGTAGCGGAGGGCGGTAATCGGGTCGAGGGCCGCGGCGCGCCGGGCCGGCCAGACGCCGAAGATGATCCCGACCGCCGCCGAGAAGAGCAGCGCGACGACGACCGAGGCCACCGACACCGAGGTCGTCCACGACGCGACCTTGTTCATCACGATCGCGCCCCCGGCGCCGAGCACGACGCCGCCGATGCCCCCGAGGAGGCAGAGCACCACCGCCTCGATCAGGAACTGGAGGAGGATGTTGCCGCGCGTCGCGCCTAACGCCTTGCGGACGCCGATCTCGCGGGTCCGTTCGGTGACCGAGACGAGCATGATGTTCATGATCCCGATCCCGCCGACGAGGAGGCTGACCGCGGCGATGCCGGCGAGGAGGGAGGTGAAGATCTGGGTCGTCTCGCCCAGCGCGGCAACGAAGTCGGACTGGTTGCGGATGGTGAAGTCGTCGTCGGTCCCGGGCTGCAGCTTGTGCTCGCGGCGGAGCACCCGCTGGATGTCGGCCATCGTTTCCGGGATCTGCGCCTCGCTCGGGGCGAGGACGTTGATCGAGCGGATCCGGTCGCTGCCGAAGGCGCGGAAGCGGGCGGTGTTGATCGGGATGAGGATCTGGTCGTCGGGGTTCTGGAAGCCGCCGGTCTGCCCCTTCGACGCGAGGACGCCGATCACCGTGTACTGGAGCCCGCCGATGCGGATCGGCTGGCCGACCAGCGCCGCTGCCGGCGTGCCGAGATTGTCGGGGATCGCGGCGCCGAGCACGGCGACCCGCTCGCGCCCGCGGTCTTCCGCCTCGTTGAACATCCTGCCAAGGTCCATCGTGTACTTCCGGACCTCGAGGTAGTTCGCGGTCGTCCCGATGACGGAGGTGTTGGCGTTCTTCGCGCCGTACTGGACCTGCATGTTCTGCGACATCTCCGGCTCGACCGCGATCAGGACCGTCCCCCGCTCGGCGAGTGCGTTGGCGTCGTCGAGGGTGAGCCTGGCGCGGTCGGAGCCGGAGGCGACGCCGCGACCGAACACCTGGCCGGGGATCACCGTCAGCATGGTGGTCCCGAGGGCGGCGATGCGCGCGTTCACCGACTGCTGCGCGCCGCGACCGAGGGCGACGACCGCCACCACCGCCGCGACGCCGATGATGACGCCGAGCATCGTCAGCGCCGAACGGAGCTTGTTGGCGCGGAGCGCGCCTAACGCGACGAGGATCGTCTCGACGAACGGCATGTCAACCTCCGCCGCGGCGCGGCCCGCCGCCCGCCCCGCCGGTGAGGGGCGTCGAGGTCGCGTTGCGGATGCGTGACTGCACGTCGCTGCGCTGCTGCTGCAGGTTGGCCGAGGCGAGCAGCGCGACCCGCTCGCCCTCGTTCAACCCGCTCAGCACCTCGGTGTAGTCGTAGTTCGTGACGCCGAGCCGGACGACGCGCGGCGAGTAGCCGGTGCTGTCCTTGACGAACACCAGCTGCGCGGCGCTGCGTCCGGGGCCGACGCCGCGTGCAGCGGCGCCAGCGGCGCCGCCAGCGGCGGC
>DASZNJ010000211.1:0-2867 GCA_035551575.1 Gemmatimonadaceae bacterium | reverse complement strand
GTCTTCCAGGTGCTCTTCGCCCTGCAGAACGCGCCGGCGGATGCTGTGACGATCCCCGTTGCCGGAATCGCTCTGGACGCCGGCGACGAGAACAACGGCGAGGAAGAAGCTGCGCTCGGGGAGGTCGATGTCGGCGGGACGGCGAAGTTCGATCTAACGTTGTTCGTGGAGGAGACCGCCGAGGGACTGAGCGCCACCTGGGAGTACAACACGGATCTCTTCGACGGCGCGACGCTGGCGCGTTGGGCGGCGCATTGGACAACCCTCCTCGCCGGCATCGCCGCCGCGCCCGAGGTGCGGCTGTCGGCGCTACCGGTGCTCCCCACTGCGGAACGCGCGCAGGTCGTCGAGGGGTGGAACGCGACGGCGAGGCCCCTCGGCATCCGGGGGGCCTTCCTTGGCCTGCACGAGGCGGTCGCCGCGCAGGCGGCGCGGACCCCCGACGCGATCGCCGTGGTGAGCGGGGCGGAGTCGCTCAGCTACGCCGCGCTCGAGCAGCGCGCCACGGCGCTCGCGCACTATCTCCGGACACGCGGCGTCGGGCCGGAGACCCGCGTCGCCCTCTGCCTCGAGCGCTCCACGGCGCTCGTCGTCGGGCTGCTCGGCGTGTTGAAGGCCGGAGCGGCCTATGTGCCGCTCGACCCCGGCTACCCCGCGGCGCGGCTCCGCTACATGCTCGAGGACAGCGGTGCCGTGCTCGTGCTCACGCAAGCCACGCTGCGCGACGCGCTGCCGCTCCCGCCCGACGTCGACGCGGTCTGCCTCGACACGGAATGGGCGGCGATCGCCGCGGCCCCCGCGACACCATCGCCGGCGACCCATCCCCAGCAGCTGGCGTACGTCATCTACACCTCCGGGTCCACTGGCCTGCCAAAGGGCGTCGCCATCTGCCATGAAAATGCAATCGCCCTCATGGCTTGGGCCGCCTCCAACTTCAGCTCACAAGAACACGCAGTCACGTTGGCTTCAACGTCAATCTGCTTCGACTTGTCCGTATTTGAAATCTTCCTGCCGCTGACGACGGGCAGCTGTGTGCGCATAGCCGGGATCCTCGACATTGCCGAAGCGTCGAACGATGGGCAGCGTGCGAAGCCAGCTGTCCGAGAGGTCACGCTCCTCAACACGGTACCGTCGGCCGCGACAGCGCTCCTGCGAACCAGCAGGTGGCCGGGCAGCGTGAGGACGGTAAACCTCGCGGGTGAACCTCTGACGTGGGCGCTCGTCGACGAACTCTACGCGCGATCCACTGTTGACGTGCTCTGGAACCTGTACGGGCCGTCCGAGACGACCACGTATTCGACGGCGGCTCGGATTTCGAGACCGGGAGCGCAGGACTTGGCACCGGCTGGACGGCCCAGCGCGTCTCCTCCGATCGGCCGGCCGATCTGGAACACGCGGGTCTACGTGCTGGACCCGGCCGGGGAGCCGGCCCCGATCGGCGTCCCCGGGGAGCTCTACATCGGCGGCTTCGGGGTGGCCCGCGGCTACCTCGGCCGCCCCGCGCTCACCGCCGAGCGCTTCGTGCCCGACCCCTTTGGGCCGGCGGGCGCGCGGCTCTACCGGACGGGGGACCGCGTACGGTGGCGGGCCGACGGGGAGCTCGAGTTCCTGGGCCGGCTGGATCACCAGGTGAAGCTGCGCGGGTTCCGCATCGAGCTCGGCGAGGTGGAGGCGGCGCTGCGGGGGCTCGCGGGCGTGCGGGAGGCAGTCGCGCTGGTGCGGGAGGACCGGCCCGGGGACCGGCGGCTCGTCGCCTACGTGGTGCCGAGCGCTGAGGCGGGGGCGCCCGAGGGCGGCACGCTCCGCGAGCAGCTCCGCGAGCAGCTTCCGGAGTACATGGTGCCGGCCGCGATGATGGTGCTCGACGCACTGCCCCTCACGCCCAGCGGAAAGGTCGATCGCAACGCATTGCCGGCGCCGGCGGCCGAGCCGAGTGACGCGGCCTCGTACGTGCCGCCGCGCGGTCCCGCTGAGGAGTTGCTCGCCGGCATCTGGGCCGAAGTGCTCGGCGTCGAGCGTGTCGGCCGCCACGACGACTTCTTCGCGCTCGGTGGCCATTCGCTGATCGCGACACAGGTCGTGTCTCGCGTCAACGCTGCCCTGCGGACCAACATCGCGCTGCGACTGCTCTTCGAGGCCTCGGTCCTCCTCGGTTTCGCTCGAGAGGTGCAGGATGCGCGGCATGTTCGGACCGCGCTCGAGGAGACGCCCCTCGAACCCCGCACCGTCGCCGGGCAGCCGGCGCTGCTGTCGTTCGCGCAGGAGCGCCTGTGGTTCCTTAACCGCCTGGACGGCGGGGCTTCCGTCTACAACGTGGCGCTGCCGCTGCGCCTGGAGGGGAACCTCGACCTCGCCGCATTCGCGCACTCTCTTCGCGAAGTGGTGCGTCGCCACGCGGTGCTACGAATGGCGGTCGAGGCGACAGCCGTCGAGCCGCGGCAGCTGACCAACGCCCTTGAGGAGCCCGGGTTCGCCGTCGTCGATCTCGCATCGCTGGCCCCTTCGCTGCGCGAGATGGCTGTCGAGCGAGTGCTCGAAGAGGAAATAGCCCGGCCCTTCGACCTCGTCAGCGGGCCGGTGCTGCGAGCGACCGCGCTCCGTCTCTCGGATCGCGAGCACGTCATCGCGCTCGTGCTGCACCACATCGTGACGGACGGCTGGTCGAGCGGGGTGCTGCTGCGCGAGCTCTCGGCGCTCTACGCGGCCTTCCGGCGTGGTGAGCCCTCGCCGCTCGCGCCGCTGCCGATCCAGTACGCCGACTACGCCGTCTGGCAGCGCGAGCGCCTGGCGCCCGGGAGCCCGCGCCTCGAGCGCGAGCTCGCCTATTGGCGCGACAAGCTCGCGGGGGCTCCCGCGCTCCTCGAGCT
>DASZNJ010000210.1:0-3665 GCA_035551575.1 Gemmatimonadaceae bacterium | reverse complement strand
GTCGCGAGCCGTGGTGGTGTCGCGCGGGTATGGCGACGCCTTCACCCACCGCACCGGGCACTCGATCGACGTGCGCGGGCTGCACGGGAGCGGCCCGCACATCGACAACCTCGAGACCCGCGAGGAGCGGATGCTCGTGCCCGGGGTGGGCTTCTCGATCGAGCCGGGGATCTACATTCCGGGGGAGATCGGGATGCGCACCGAGATCAACGCGTACGTCGGGACCGACGGCCGCTCACTCGTCCTCACGCCGCGCGAGATCCAGCGCGAGCTGATCGTCGCCTGACGTGGCGACGGGGCGGGGCGGCTGGCGGTCGGGAGCTGCGCGAGCGTCAGCGCGCCGCGGTGACGAGGCTGCCCATCCTCGCGCGCTCTTCGGGGGTGAACACGAAGGGGAAGACCACCGTCTCGACGGCATATGGGCCGCGGTCGAAGCGCCAGTTCCGCGCGCGCAGTGCGACGCAGGTCGTGACCTCGTGCTGCCCGGGCCCGGCGAAGCTCGTCGCGACGTTGACCGAATCGACGGTTCCGGTGGGGAGGATCGTCAGCTCGAGGTCGATCTTGCCGGAGAGCTCGGGGTTGCGGCGGAGACCCTCGTCCTGATAGCAGCGTCGCACGTCGGGGGCGTGGCGAAGGACGGTCTCGCGAACCTCGACCTCGCGGCGCACGGAATCGGCGGCGGGGACGGAATCCGGGCCCACCGGCGCGGGACCGATCAGCGCGAGAGCGATGAGGAGAGCAGGCGTCATAACGGTATCCGACAGTGGCGGTCCGTGCCGCGCCTCACCCGCGTTGCGGGCATGGCGCATGACAGTCTCACCGCGGGCAACCGGCGCCCGGCGGGTTCGTGTGAAAGACGAATTCCGATCCCTTTTGTCACGGCCCGCCTGCGCGCTGCCTTCGCGCTGCTGGGGCTCGCCGCGGCCGTCGCCTGCGGCCGCAGCAATGGTGCCGCGGCCGATTCGGCGCGCGGACCAGGGGCCGGGGGTGTGTTCGCCCCCTCCGACGCGGGGGAATACTCAGCGGTCGAGGTCGCGACTCCCGGGGGGGTGCGGGGAACGGTCTCGGTGACGGGGGACATTCCGGAGGACTCGCTCGTCCACCCGACCAGCGACGTCACCACCTGCGGCACCGAGCTCACCAGCACGACGATCGACCATGACGGTCCCCGGCTGGCCGGGGCGGTGGTCTGGCTCGACGGCGTGCGCTCCGGCAAGCCGCTCCCCCTCGTCCGCCGTTATGACATCATCAACGAGCGGTGCCTGGTCACACCGCGCGTGCAGGCGGCGATCGTCGGCGGCACGCTGAACGTCCGCTCGCGCGACCCGGTGACCCACCGGACCCGCCTCGTCCGCGCCGGTGAGACGAAGCCGGTCGCGCTGGTCACCGAGACCGACGAAGGCCAGGTAGTCCCGCTCGATCACGCCCTCGAAGTCCCCGGGCAGATCGAGATCCGCTGCGACCAGCACCCCTGGACGCGCGGCTACATCGCGGTGTTCGACCACCCGTACTTCGCGGTGACGACGGCCGATGGAGACTTCGAGCTCGACTCGGTGCCGCCCGGCACCTACACGCTGAAGGTGTGGCACGAACGGCTCGGCACCGTGTCGCGCCAGGTGACAGTGACCGGCGGCGGAACGGCGACGGCGGAGGTGGAGCTACGGGTGCGGTGAGTGCTCCGAGTAGTGAGGGTGCTCGGAGCAGTGAGGGGTGAGGGTGCTCGGAGCAGTGAGGGGTGAGGGTGCCTCCGGGCGGATGGTTCACGGCCGCTGCTCTGGCACTTTCACACTTCGCCCGTCACTACTCGCCGGGGACTTTCACACGTAACTCGGCACTACTCGCGGTTCTGTCGCAGTTCCCCCATATTGGCCGCGGACGACTCCCTCGCACCGGAGTGTCACATGGCCATGCCGACCACACCGACCGACTGGGCGTCAGGCAGGGAAGCGTCCCCTCGCGCGGGTGGCACGCAGCGGGACCATCCGCGGCGCACGGTGGATCGGGCGCCGGCGCGGATGGTGCCCGAAGGGGCGAAGGCGGTGCACACGAGGCGCGAGCTGGAGGAACAGCTGCGCAAGCGGCTGCGCGTGGAAGCGGTGATCTGGGCGCTGGCGACGGGGATGATCGCCCTGACGGTGACGATCACCAGCGGCAACCTCCGCGGCGATCCGATCACCTTCTGGACGAAGCCGCCGCTGCCGGGAGTCCTCTTCCTGCTCTCGCTGGCGACGGTCGGCGTCGTCTGGCTCCTGTCGCCGACGCGGCAGCTCGGCGTCGTCCGCCTGCGCATCATCGAGTGGCTCGGCGTCGCGGCGACGGCGGCATTCCTCGTCGTGGACGAGACGCTCGACCTGCGCGGGATGGGTGAGGTCATCGCGCTGAAGCCGATGGACCTCGGTCTCGGCCTCGGCGCGCCCTGGGGAGCGCTCATCGTCGCCTACGGGGTCCTCATCCCGAGCAACCTCCGTCACGCGCTCGTCCGGACGATGGCGCTGGTTGCCTGTGCCTTCGTCCCCGAGCTGGTCGCGTTCCCGGCGATGGGCGGGCTGGTCGAGAACGCGGACGTCTACCTTGCCATCAAGTTCATAACGGTCGCGATCTTCGGCGCGCTCGCCCTGTACGGGTCGTACCGGATCGACGAGCTGAGCGAGGATGCACGGTCGGCGCGGCAGCTCGGCCAGTACGTGCTGCGCCAGTCGCTCGGCGAGGGCGGGATGGGGAGCGTGTACCTCGCCGACCACCAGTTGCTGCGACGCCCCTGCGCGGTGAAGCTCATTCGCCCGGAGCTCGCGCGCAATCGCGCGGCGACGGCGCGCTTCGAGCGCGAGGTCCAGTCGGCGGCGGCGCTGACCCATCCGAACACGGTGCAGATCTACGATTACGGTCAGAGCGCGGATGGCACCCTGTACTACGCGATGGAGTACCTGCCCGGATCCCCGCTCGACGCGGTGGTCGATCGCGAGGGTCCGTTCGATCCGCGGCGTGTCGTGCACGTGCTCACGCAGCTCTGCGGCGCGCTCGCCGAGGCGCACGCGCGGGGACTGGTGCATCGCGACGTGAAGCCGGCCAACGTGATGCTCTGCGAGCGCGGCGGGCGACACGACGTCGCGAAGCTCCTCGACTTCGGGCTCGTCGCCGGACTCCGCCCGGAACCGGTCGACCCGAAGATCAGCCACGACGGGATGGTCATCGGCACCCCCGCCTTCATGTCCCCCGAACAGTGCCGGGGCGACGCTGCCGTGACCCCGGCGAGCGACATCTACAGCCTCGGCGCGCTTGGCTACTTCCTCATCACCGGCAAGGAGCCGTTCACTGGCAGCTCCGCGATGCAGGTGATGCTCGCCCACCTTCACGACGCTCCGCGCCCCGTCCTCGAGCTTCGCCCCGACGCGCCGCCGGTGCTGGCGAGCGTGATCGAACGATGCCTGGCGAAGGACCCGTTCGAGCGGTTCTCGAGCGCCGCGATGCTCGAGGAGGCGTTGACGCGCGTGGTGACGAGAGAGGGGTGAGTCGGGATACGAAGAGTAGGGAGGTGGGAGAAGTCGGGTGCGGCGAGTAGGGAGGTGTGAGAAGTCGGGTGCAGCGAGTAGGGAGGTGTGAGAAGTCGCGTGCGGCGAGTAGCGAGGTGGGAGAAGTCGGGTGCGGCGAGTAGGGAGGTGTGAATG
>DASZNJ010000209.1:0-19707 GCA_035551575.1 Gemmatimonadaceae bacterium | reverse complement strand
GCGCGATCGGATTCATGACGGCGTGCGTCTTCGGCTCGCTCGCGTACCTTCCGCACCTGCACCTGCATCTCGCGCTGCTGTATGCGCTCGCCATGATCCATCGCGACCGGGTCATCGCGCCTTTACCGGCGGCGCGACCGGCATGGCGATCGCGATTCTCCGTGGGCGCCGCAACGCTGGCGGCGAGCGGGAGCAGAGCATGACTCAGGAAGTCTTCACCATCTCACGAGGTCGACGGCCGTGTGCGGGATAACCGGTTATGCCGGATGGGAGCTGTCGCTCGCCGACGCGACGATGACCCTCGACCGGATGTGCAGCGCGATCCGTCACCGCGGACCGGATGACGAGGGGCACTACGTCGCGCCCGGCGTCGGCCTGGGGATGCGACGCCTCAGCATCATCGACGTCGCTGGCGGGAAGCAGCCGATCAGCAACGAAACCGGCGACGTCCAGGTCGTGTTCAACGGCGAGATCTACAACCACAACGCCCTTCGCGCGCAACTCCTGACGCGTGGACACACGTTCACCACGCGGACGGACACGGAAGTCATCGTCCACCTCTACGAAGAGCGAGGCAGTTCGTTCGTCGATGCGCTCAGGGGGATGTTCGGCATCGCGATCTGGGACGAGCAGCGCGCCGCGCTGGTCCTGGCGCGTGATCGGGTCGGCATCAAGCCACTGTACTACTGGGAGTCTCCGCGAGGCATCGCGTTCGCATCGGAGCTGCGCTGCTTCCTCGCGCTCGACGACTTTCCGCGGCGTGTCAGCGCGACGGCGATCGCACGCTATCTGTCGCTCGGCTACGTGCCCGATCCGATGTCGATATTCGAGGGTGTGCACAAGCTCCCGCCGGGATGCGTGCTGGAGTGGGATGCGAAGCACGGTGCGATGATCCGCGAGTACTGGACGCCGGTTCGACCCGAGGATCCCCATCTGGACGAGGCGTCGGCGATCGAGGAACTGCGACGCCTCCTTCGCGCCGAAGTGAGCTCGCACCTCGAGTCTGAGGTGCCGCTCGGCGCCTTCCTTTCCGGCGGAGTCGACTCGTCAACGGTCGTCGCGCTCATGGCCGAGCAGGCCGATCGTCCGGTGCAGACATTTTCGATCGGCTTCGAGGACGAACGCTACAACGAAGCACCCGATGCGGCGGCGGTCGCGGGGGCGCTCGGCACGGAGCATACGGAGCTGATCCTGAAACCGGACGCCGATCGGATCATCGAGGACGTCGTCCGCATGTTCGACGAGCCGTTCGCGGATTCCTCGGCACTTCCGATGCTGCTCGTGTCGCAGCTCGCGCGGCGGAGCGTCACCGTCGCGCTCTCGGGTGATGGCGGCGACGAGCTGTTTGGCGGTTACACCCGCTACGCCGATATGCGGCGGCGACCAGAGCTCGGTTTCGCGGCACTCCGCGAGCCGATCGGCGCGATGGCCCGCCTGCTCCCGCACGCGGCATACGGCCGCAACAGGCTCCTCGATCTCTCTCGCACGCGACAGGGTCGCTACACGGCGACCGTGGCCATGCCGCTGCTCCCGCGCGAGGGGGGCGTTGGGCGAGCGGATCTCGAGCCGGACGCTTCCTTCGACGAGCTTCTCGGCTCCCTCTTCGATCGCTCGGCCAGCCGCGACTTCGAGACGCAGATGATGCTCGTCGACACCATGAGCTACCTGCCGGGCGATATCCTCACCAAGGTCGACCGCACGACGATGGCGACGTCACTGGAGGCGCGCGTTCCTCTGCTCGGGTCCGACCTGGTGGAATTCGCGGTCTCGGTGCCGAGCGAATTGAAGCTGCGCAGCGACTCGGGCAAATGGCTGCTCCGAAAGGCGGTCGCGGGAATCATCCCGCCACGGTCGCTGGCGAAGCCGAAGAAGGGGTTCAGCGTCCCGCTCGGCGCGTGGTTCCGCAATGAGCTGTCGCATCGCGTCGATGCACTGCTTCGAGCCGACTCCCCGCTCTACTCGTTCGTCGACGCCCAAGCGGTCCGCAGGATCGTCTGGGAGCATCGCCGTGGTCGGCGCGATCACAGCTCGATGATCTGGCGCCTGATGGCGCTCGACCTCTGGCTCGGGTACCTCGAGGCTGGCGATCTTGGACGGCCGACGAGCCCTGGATCCATGCTGGTCGAGGCGGCCGTCTAGTCTTCAGCACGACCGTTCGCTTCGCGTGCGGCGTCAGGCGGCCCGGCGAAGGAGCGAGCCGCTGACCATACCAGCGGCAGCGCCGCCCGCGGCGGCAAGCCACTCGGACCAATGCGAGCGCGAAAGGCCGAATGTCAGCGGCACGAGCGCGAGACCGATGAAGAGGCCACCGGCGAACAGCGCAACGACCGCTATACGCCGGCGAGAATGTACGGACTCTCCGTCATCCCACTGCGCGAGCCAGAATCCTGGCAACGCGAGCGCGATGAAGAGCCAGGCCACGGTGATCCAGCGGCTTTCGGCTCCCAGCGTAGAGTGGCGAAGCGGCATGAGGAGCGCCCAGAGCCAGCTCGCGCTTGCCGCGAGCGCGAACTGACGTCGGCCCCCCCCGCGCTCACTGTCGATCTCGTACTCGCCGTCCGAGTAACGCGCGCTCACCGTGATGGTGTCCGCTTCGGACCCCGGTAGAAAGACGTCGCCGAGGAGGATCGCCGGATTGCGCAGCCCGATCACTGCTGCTCGCGTCCGCACGCGAAAGAACACGCCCGTGCCCTGCTGCGCGAGGGCGATGACTTCGGTGGGCGTCGCGTCAGCCGCGATGACGAGGATGGGTGCCGGTCCGCTGTTTTCTGGAGTGCTGGTGACTACCGCGGCGACCGGGGCTCCTCGCACCCACTCGGAGCGCGCCCGTTCGGAATCCTGCAGGGTGTCGCTGTACAGTATCGCCGAGCTACCGATGGAGAGTCGTACGACACGGCCCGGGAAATGTGCGGGAAAACCGCGGTCGTGCCGGCTGACCTGCGCCCACCAGGTGCCGTCGGGAACGGCGACAACCAGGGCCCACGCGGTAAAGAGCTGCGTCGCCAGCCAGAGGAGGATTGCCGCACCACCGAGGAGGAGCGCCCGTCGCGGAGGTGGCAGCACGAGGCCGCGCCAATCGCGCGCGATGTAGAAGCCGATGATCCCGCCGGCGGTGTTGGTCAGGATGTCTCGCGCACTGGCGAACCGGCCGGGAACCACCGCGAACTGCAACGCTTCCACGGAGCAGGTCACCGCGAGCACCACCAGCGTCGCCCAGCGAAGACGCGTCCTGCCAAGCCCGAGCCCGAGTCCAAGCGGGACGAAGAGCAGGACGTTCAGCAGGATGTCCAATGCCGGCCGCAACCCGCATCGCATGCACCAGAACGGGAGTTTCACCGAACCGCCAGCGCCCGAAAGCGTTATGATTCCGATGACGATGAGCGACAGGCTCGCGACGACGCCGCCGGCAACCGCGGTCGGCGGCAAGCGGTCCGCACCCGAGCCGGAGGGGTCGGCGGTGCGGTGATCGGTCATGGGGTCTTCTTCAGCGGAGAAACGCAGCCAGGCGGGAATACTCGGGCTCCATGCGCTCGCGATCGGACTCGCGCACATATCGCACCTCGGGCGTGTTCTTCTTCGCGACGATGTCCACCGTCCAGGGGAGGCCGCGGCGCTCCGACATTCCGCGCAGGATGGCGTTGATCGACGCGGTGGAATTCGCGTATCCCGAGTTCTCCCTGGCCCACGCGAGCGGGCGATATGCCGCCGCGTCGGACAGCACGCGCTGAATCGCGTCGCCGAGAGAAGACGGCTCGAACAGCTCGCCGACGCCACTTCGCACCATCTCGGTATCGACGCCGCGATGCCCGGCGAATACCACGACCGGAGTATCGCAGAACAGAGCTTCGTAGAGTGCGCGATTCGCGCCTTCGCGCCGCGACAACAGCACGTACGTCTCGGAGTCGCCGACGATCCTGGCCACTTCGGTTTGCGGCACCGAATCGAAGATCATACACTGCTCGCGCAACCCGAAGCGTGTCAGCAGCTCCACGATTCGCGCCTGGTCCCATACCAGTGGATAGCCGACGAGCGCGATGCGAAGAATGATCCCTCGCCGCTTGAGATCCGCTGCGGCGCGGAAGAGGTCCTCGTGGCGTTTCCAGGGGCTCCAGGATGACACGACCACGACGTCGAACCGGCGGCTCCCTCGGGGCACCGTCGAGGAGAAGACGTCGGGGTCGGCCCAGTCGCCGGCGCCGGTACGAACCGGGTGGATGTTCGAATGCAGGCCGCTCAGGAACTGGAAGTCACGGTACCATGGCGCCTGGACGATGACGTCGAGGTCAGCTCCGGCGTAGAGATAGAACGTCGGATCCTCGTAGCCCCACGAGCTCGGCTCGAGGACGAATGCATAACGCTTCGCGAGCTCCGGAAGGTCGTACATCGCCGGAAGGCGGCGGAGCGGCTCGCTGTACGTCAACAGCAGGACACCCTTCTCTCCAGTCGCCGGATCGTATGGCTTCAGGATGATGAGGTTGCCCTGCCGTTGCGGATCCTCGTCGTTAGGCTCGCGGAGGCGGACCCGGTGGTGCAGCGGGGTGTTCGCGAAATGCGCGCGGAGGCGCGCCGCTTCCGCCGTCCCGACAAACGCGCTCAGCCAGCGGTTGTCGCGGATGTTGACGAGCGCTCCGTCCCCATCGCGGACTCCGGCATCGAGCCATTCGCGTGCGCCGGCGAGCGAGCGGGGTGAGTGCGCCGGCTCGCCACGCGACCGCAGCGCGCGGAGCCGCGCGGCGAGCGCCTGCCACTCCCGGCCCGACCGATCGTACCACGCGGCGCGGGCATGCATCCCGATCCGATAGGAGCTGCCCAGCAGCCGCGAGCCGAGCACCGCGTCGCGAACATTCACCGTCCGGTCCCGGCCCGCGATCGAGCCTGGTGCCGCACGGAGCGCACCACCACGCAGCGCGCGCGCTGCATCACGAGGTGACGAGCTCGCGTCGCGCCGACGGAAGCGCGATCGCCTCTGCGGCGAGCCGCGCCTGCAGCCACGACCAGGTCCGCTCGAGCCCCTCACGAAGCCCGACCTGCGGCTCGTACCCGATCAATCGTCTCGCACGCTCGAGGTCAGCGAGCGAATCGCGCACGTCTCCCGCGCGTGGCGCGGCGTACTCCGCCGGGATCTCGACGCCGGTAACCTCACGTGCGACCTGCAGCATCTCGGTGAGCGACGTGCGATGCCCCGCCCCGCAGTTCATCGGCCACCCCGACGCGGTGGACGGCGCGGTGGCCGCCTTGAGGTTTGCCTGGACGACGTTGTCGACGTACGTGAAGTCCCGCGTCTGCCGCCCGTCGCCGAACACGGTCACCGGGCTGCCCGTGAAAGCGGCTTGCAGGAAGAGGGGAATCACCGCCGCGTACGCGGAGAATGGGCTCTGGCGTGGACCGAACACGTTGAAGTAGCGGAGCGCGATCCCCTCGACGAGCCCTCCACGGGCGTATGCGAGCACATACTGCTCGCTGGACAGCTTCGACGCCGCGTATGGTGAACGCGGGAGCGGCTCCATGGTCTCGACTTTCGGAAGCGTCGGCGTATCCCCATAAACGGAGCTCGAGCTCGAGAAGACGCAGCGCCGAACGCGCGCCGCCTTGGCCGCCTGGAGCAGCCGGACCGTGGCGTTGACGTTCGCGTCGTGCGAACCCCACGGGTCCTTGAGCGAACGCGGGACACTGGGGAGCGCGGCGAGATGAAATACGATCTCGACTCCGTCCACCGCTTTCGCACTGATATCAGGGTCGCACAGGTCGCCCTGCACGAAGTCGATCCGATCGGCGACCGGACCGATGTTCGAGATATCGCCCGTGGAGAGGTTATCCACCACGCGAACGGTATGGCCCAGCTCAACGAGCCGATGGGTGAGATGCGACCCGATGAAGCCGGCACCTCCGGTCACGAGACAAGCGAATCGTTCTGCCATACCCCTCCGCGCCCCGCCGATGGGGGCCAACCCGGGACAGAGCGCGCGTCGACCAGCTCGCGCGCTCAGCAGCATCGGGAGACGTCTTTCTCCCGCGCGGGTGGCTGCAGATTCAACTTTCATACGCCCGTTCGTGGTCTGGATCACAACGCGCGACGCGAAGCTGAACCGACAGAAGGACAAGGACTTGGGCGACGTCCAGTCCACTCGCTGCCTCGTGGGTGGGGAGTCGGTGCTCGACGGTGACTGAGGCAGGGATGCAACGGTGTTGACGCGCGCGAACCATGTCGCAGACCCCCGCGCCACCGCGTCTGCGCGACCGCCGCGGAAGCAGAACCGCTGCCGATAACAGGACAGACGCTCGTGTCGTCCGTCGCTGCCCTGCCACACAAGTACCGGGGATGTGGCTCCGGAGCCACAGCGCACCGGATGGGCCCTGGCTGCGCGCAGCGCTAACTGACGGCCACGCAGTCGCTTGCAGCTCACGACCGGTGCCGCTGCGAAGGGCGCCGCGTTTGCATTCGCCGATCACGGCGAGCGACTGCTCGTCCGGACCCCGCGACCGATGATCATCTCGAGACATCCAGATCGGTACGACGCGCAGACGGCTTCACCGCGTGATAGGGGGGCGTGCAAGATGAATTCGCCGCGCACGCCGCTCCCCAACCGTCTGTCGCGCGGTGCCTGTCACCAGCACGCGAACACTTGGGCGGCCTGCCCCCTCGCGCGGATGCGCGTCAAGGCCGCGCTGGCGGCAGTTGCATCCCTGCTCATCGCCTGTGGAGAGGGAAACATGAGTCATGAAGATGGCGCGGCGGCGGCACTCGCTGACGCAGCTGCGGTCGGCGTGCAGGCGGACCTCGCCCAGGTCGCGGCGCAGCATGTCTATTACGGACATCAGTCGATCGGGCGAAACATTCTCGACGGAGTTCGCGTCCTGGGCTCCGCCACCGGATCGCCCCCGGTGAAGGTGATCGCGTCGCGGCAGCTTGGTGATGCGCAAGCGCCTGCCCTCGTGGAGTTCACGATCGGCGAGAACGGGGATCCCGATTCGAAGACGCGGGACTTCGCGGCCGTGCTCGCGACCAGCCGCTCGACCGTCCCCGGAACGGCGCTCTTCGAATACTGTTTTCTCGATGTGACACCGGCGACCGACATCGATCGGATGTTCGCCGCGCACCGCGAAGCGGTGCGCGCGATGAAGGTGCGTCACCCGGAGCTGACGTTCGTGCACGTCACCGTCCCACTGACGGTCGACGAACCAGCACCGCGCCGGTTCGTGAAGGGGATCCTCGGCAAGCCGACGTCGCGTGACGCGAACCGCAAGCGCAACGAATTCAACGCGCTGCTTCGGCGCGAGTACACCGGCGAGCCCATCTTCGACCTGGCGCGAGTCGAATCCACGCAGCCGAGTGGGTCGCACACCTTCTTCGTGGACGGGGTGGACACGGTGTACACCCTGGTACCCGAGTTCACTGCGGATGGCAGCCACCTCAATGCGGCGGGCCGCCGCGCGGCGGCAATCGAGCTGCTATCCGTGTTGTCGAGGGCCACCTCCGTTCCGTCGCGCAGTCACCTGGCTGCGCGTTAGCGCGGGCGACAACACGAGCAGAGCACCTGCCGAAGCGTCGTGCGCTGTTGCGACCGGTCCCCTCGTTCTGTGGTCCGATCGCCACAGTGCCTGCCTCGGAATAACCGGGAGAGTGAGCGTAACGGTTGCGGTAGAAGCATTTAGGTGCGTCGCGCCGCCACGTCATCCGGGGGCGTCTGCCTTGCGTTCGACCCGGGCGCACCCTTCAACATGGTCGCCCCCCTCATGAGCGCGATTCTCCAACGCCCGCCCGCTTCCCCGCTCGCCCTCACACAGACCGGTGTCGAGCGGGAGATCGAGCGCATTGCGACGACGCTGCGCGCGCAGCTCGATGGTCCGCTGCGCCGCCGCGGGCTCATCGTCGCGATGAGCGGCGGCGTCGACAGCTCGACGTGCGCGGCTCTCGCGGTGCGCGCCGTCGGCGCGGCACGGGTGTTCGGGCTCTTTCTCCCCGAGCACGACTCCGACCCGATCAGCCTCGAGCTCTCGACGCGGTTGGCGACCCAGCTCGGCATTCAATACACCACCGAAGACATCGCCCCGATCCTCGAGGCCGCCGGTTGCTACGCAAGGCGCGACGAGGCCGTTCGCCAGGTCGTTCCCGAGTTCGGCGAGGGGTGGCGCTTCAAGATCGTGCTCCCCGGAGACAGGCTGAACTCCAACCACCTCAACTTCTACTCCATCGTCGCCGAAGCACCGAGTGGCGAGCGCATCACGAGGCGCCTCACGCCCGACGCGTACCGGCAGGTGGTAGCGGCGACCAACTTCAAGCAGCGCACGCGGAAGATGATGGAGTACTATCACGCCGACCGTCTGCATTACGCGGTGCTCGGCACCCCGAACCGCCTCGAGTACGACCAGGGATTCTTCGTCAAGGGCGGCGATGGGCTCGCGGACGTGAAGCCGATCGCGCACCTCTACAAGACGCAGGTTTACCAGCTCGCCTCTGCGCTCGGGGTTTCCACCGATGTGACGGGCCGTCCACCGACGACCGACACCTACTCGCTTCCGCAGAGCCAGGAAGAGTTCTACTTCGCGCTCCCGACCGCGCTGATGGACCAGGTCCTCTACGCTCACGATCGCGGCCTGGATAGCGCGAGCGCTGCCGCCGAGATCGGGCTCACCGAGGTGCAGGTCGAGCGCGCCTTCCGCGACATCGACCAGAAGCGCTCAACGACGCGATACCTGCATCTCTCGCCGCTCCTCGTCAGCGACGTGCCGTCGGTGTCGGGCACGCAGGGGCTCGCCCATGCGTGACGGGACGGCGAGCCCGCGCACGCGGCCGACCGACGCGTCCTACAGCCCAGCGCCGCTCGCGCCGAACTTCGCCCTGACCCTCTGGGCGACCGCCGACCGCGTCCCGGCGAAAGCCGCGATCGAGGATCGTGACGCGGTGACGTCGTATGAGGCGTTGCGTGCGCATGCTGCGGGAATCGCCGGCGCGCTCGCCGACGGCGGCCTGAAGCCGGGCGACCGGGTCGGCATCTGGATGGACCGGAGCGCCGCCTGCGCAGCGGCGTTCTTCGGCGTCCTCGCAGCGGGCGGTATCGCGATCATCATCAACGAGGTGCTGCGCCCCCGGCAGGTCGAGCACATCCTCGGTCATTCGACGGCAATCGTGCTGCTGACGACCGCCGATATGCTCGCGCGGCAGAACCGGGAGCTCGCGACGGCGGCGCAGGTCGTCGATATCGCGTCGCTGCCGGCGCATGGAGAGTTCGTCCCGCTGCCGCGTGTCGGACGAGACTACGCGCAGATAATCTACACGTCAGGCTCGACCGGGCTTCCGAAGGGCGTGACGTGGACTCACGCCAACTTGTGGGCCGGCGCGCGCGCCGTCGTGCATTACGTCGAGGTGACGGAACACGACCGTCTCGCGAGCCTGCTTCCGTTCAGCTTCGACTACGGATTCAACCAGTTCCTGTGCGCAACGTTCACCGGCGCGACGCTTGTGATCGAGCGGTCTCCGGTGCCCCAGCAGGTGGCGGCGACGCTGCGCGCGAAGCGCGTGACGGTGCTCGCGTGCGTGCCGCCGCTCTGGCTGCAGCTCCTTGGCGCCCCCGAGTTCCGGCGTGAGCCCATTGCGACGCTGCGCGCGATGACGAACACCGGCGGGCGGATCCCCGTCGAGGGCGTCCGCGACCTGCGGCGCCTGCAGCCGCAGGCCCGGTTGTTCCTCATGTACGGGCTGACCGAGGCGTTCCGGGGTACCTACCTGCCGCCCGACGAAGTGGACGCGCATCCGGATTCAATGGGCCGCGCGATCCCCGGCAGCGAGATCTTCGTGCTGCGCGAGGACGGCACCCTCTGCGATGACGATGAGGTCGGAGAGCTGGTGCAGCGCGGTGCGACGGTGGCCGCCGGTTACTGGAACGATCCCGAGATGACCGCGAAGGTGTATCGTCCCAACCCGCTGCGACCGGTTGGGGCCCCCGCCGACGAGCGCGTGGTCTTCTCCGGCGACCTCGTTCGCCGCGACGCCGAAGGACGGCTCTACTACGTCGGGCGGCGCGACCGCGTGATCAAGACCCTCGGGATGCGCGTCAGCCCCGACGAGATCGCCGACGTGCTCTACGCGTCGGGCGAGGTGGTCGAGGGAATCGTGGGGACGGAAGAGGACGCGGTGCGCGGCACGCGCATCATCGCCTACGTCGTCCTCAAGCCCGAGTCGACGCTGGCGGCGCTCGAGGCATTCTGCCGTCGTGAACTGCCGCGGCACATGCACCCCGCGCGCTACGAGGTGCTCACCGGGATCCCCCGGACCAGCAGTGGCAAGTTCGACCTCCGCTCGACGCAGGCGTCACTCGAGACGCTCGCACACGGCACCCAGCCTGCCTAACGCCACGGAGTACCGACGATGCCGACTACCACCCGCGCGCCTCACGACCGCTTTGCCGTAGCCATCGAGCGCCTTTCCAGCGGGTGGACACCCCTCGAGGACAAGCCCGAGGAGACGCTCGAACAGACGGTACGCGCGCTCTGGCTCACCGCGGCCGGGGACCCGCGCCCGGTGCGCGACGTCGCCAGCGTCGCGCTCCCCCCACTCGACGCGAGCGCCTCGATGTTGTTCGACTCGCTGGTCGCGCGCCGGAGCAGCGGCGAGCCGCTCGCGTACCTTGTCGGGCGCCAGCGCTTCGCTGGTGTCGAGTTGCTCGTCGCGCCGGGCGCCCTCATTCCACGGATCGAGACCGAGCTGCTCGCGCAGACGGCGATCGCGAAGCTTCATTCGATGCCGGCCAGCGCGGGAGCGCGGCGCGCCCTCGACCTCTGCACGGGCTCGGGGAACGTCGCACTCGCGCTCGCGCACCACGTTTCCGACGTGATCGTCGACGGCTGCGACATTTCCGCCGACGCCGTCGCCATTGCCCGCCGAAATGCGGATTTCACGCACCTGGCCGGTCGCGCACGCTTCCGGGCGGGTGACCTGTTCGCGCCGGTGGACGATCCGGCGAACGCGAACGCGTACGCTGTCGTCACCTGCAACCCGCCGTACATCAGCTCCGCAAAGGTGGGTGAGATGCGCGCGGAGATCGCGAAACACGAACCGCGGCTCGCGTTCGACGGTGGGCGGTTCGGACTCGACGTTCTCCTGCGGACGATCAAGGATGCACCACGCTTCCTGGTACCTGGGGGATGGTTGTGCATCGAGGTCGGGCGCGGTCAGGGCAGCTTCGTAATCGACCGTATCCGGCGCGCGGGTGGCTATACATCGTGCGATGGCGTCGACGACGCGTCAGGCGTGACGCGGGTCGTGACGGCGCGCCTGACGGCATGAGCGGGGCGCGTGCGCGTTAAGCGGGCGGGTGTCGCCGCGCCGCGACACCAGTTCCCGGTCTGTGGCTCGGAAGCCACAGCCGAGCGCCCGGTACGCCCGCACGTCAGCGTTAACGCGCGCGCTCGCAATGTGTTAGGGATGGTGGCGGATTTTCGCTGCGGGGCGTCGTGCTTGCAGTATCCCGCCACGAACAACGACGCCTCGCCTTTTAACTCGACCGGCATGAGCTCCTCGCGCACTCTTCGCTCTCTCCGGCGCCCCCCGCCCATGCCCTCATCCCGTAAGGAGGAAGTCCGCTAGTGTGCGGCATCGGCGGGGTCGCCCGCGGCGATCGCAGCGGGGTAAACGCGGACACGCTCGCACGGATGGTTGCCGCGCTCCAGCATCGCGGGCCGGACGGGTCGGGCATGTACACCGGTGCGACGGTCGGGCTCGCGCACACACGCCTGAGCATCGTCGACGTCGCCGGCGGCGCGCAGCCGCTCACGAACGAGGATGGTCGCGTCATCATCACGTACAACGGCGAGGTCTACAACCACATCGAGCTGCGCGCCGCGCTCGAGGCGAAGGGGCACGTCTTCCGGACGCGCACCGACACCGAGGTGCTCGTCCACGCCTACGAGCAGTGGGGCGAAGCGATGTTGTCGCGCCTCAATGGCCAGTTCGCCTTCGCGATCTACGATCGGCGCCACGAGTCACTTTTCCTCGCCCGCGACCGGTTCGGCGTTCGACCGCTGTTCTACTCCGAGCGCGACGGAGATCTGTTCTTCGCGTCGGAGATCAAGGCGATGTTCGCGACGGGGGAGGTCCCGGCGATTCCCGACCCTCGCGCGCTCGATGAGTTGTTCACCTTCTGGGCGTGTCGTCCACCGCGCACCCCGTTCCAGGGAATCCGCGCGCTCGAGCCGGGGCACTATGCGATGTGGCGCGGAGGACGACTCCGGATCAGCCAGTACTACAAGCTGCTGTACCAGGATGCAGAGATGGCGCCCGACGGCGCACTCGACACGCTCGACGATCTCATGCGATCGAGCGTCGCGCTTCGGATGCGCGCCGACGTGCCCGTCGGCGGATACCTGAGCGGCGGGTTGGACTCGAGCATCACGAGCGCGCTCGCCGCAGGCATCTCGCCGCACGACCTGCGCACCTTCTCGGTGACGTTCGCCGATCCCCAGTTCGACGAGAGCGAATTTCAGCGTGTCGTGGCCGCGCAGATCCGGAGCCGGCACGCGGTCCAGCACATCGGGCCGGGCGACATCGGCGCGGTCTTTCCCGACGTCATCCGGCACACCGAAACTCCGCTCCTCCGGACCGCGCCCGCGCCGCTCTTCCTCCTCTCGCGGCTCACGAAGCAGCATGGGATCAAGGTCGTGCTCACCGGCGAGGGTGCCGATGAGCTGTTTCTCGGCTACGACATCTTCAAGGAGACGGTCGTTCGTCTCTTCTGTCTTCGACAGCCCGCATCGACCATCCGGCCCCGCCTGTTCGACCGGTTGTACCCGTACCTCGCGACCGGGGGAAAGACGGGAGACTTCTGGCGGCGGTTCTTCCTCAATGCGGGCCCGCCATCGGATCCGCTCTTCTCACACATGCCGCGATGGATGCTCGCGTCGCGCATCAAGGACTTCTACTCGGACGAGATGCGCGTCGCACTCCTCGGCGCCGATCCGCTCGCCGAGCTCCGGCAGTCGCTGCCTGACGATTTCACGACCTGGTCGCCGGTCCATCGCGCCGCGTACCTCGAGATGACGACCCTCCTCTCGCCCTACCTGCTCAGCTCCCAGGGCGACCGGATGGCGATGGCTCACGGTGTGGAGGGGCGCTTTCCGTTCCTCGACCACCGGCTGTTCGAGTTTGCCGCCTCTCTGCCTTACGGTACCAAGCTCAGTGGCCTCAAGGAAAAGGACATCCTCAAGCGCTGGGCCTCGTCCGTCGTGCCGGCCCAGGTTCGCTCGCGTACGAAGCAGCCGTACCGCGCCCCGGACGCCGCATCCTTCTTCGGCCCGCAGCAGCCCGAGTACGTCCGCGAGATGCTCGATCGCTCGGCAGTCGAGCGGACGGGGTTCTTCGACCCGAACGCGGTCGCCGGACTCGCCCGTCGGTGCGAGGCTGGCCGCGTCTCCGGCTTCGCGGAGAACCAGGCGCTGGTCGCCATCCTGTCCACCCAGCTCTGGTATCACGAGTTCTGCGGCCAGTCGAATGTCCCGCGGCAAACTACGCCCGAGCTGAACGGCCTCTGGCTCCGGGAATCCGTTGCACTCGTTTCGTGACCCACACCTGCGACCACACCATGACCGCTGCCCACGTTACCGAGAAGACCCGCGCGTACATCACCGAGAACTTCCTGTACATGCGCCGCGACTTTCGTCTCAATGACACGGATTCACTGCTCGGCACGGGGATCATCGACTCGATGGGGGTCATGGAAGTCATCACCTTCATCGAGAACGAATTCGGCGTCGAAGTGGGCGACGACGACGTGACCGAGGAGAACCTCGGATCGATCCGCGCGATCAGCCGGTATGTCGTCGCGCTCGCGGAGGCCTCGGCGAAGGTCGCCTGACTCCTGCCGGTCCCGACGCCGGAGAGAGGCGGGCCGGCCCGTCCGATCATCCGGCGCGAAATGCCGTGATGCCACGCCGCTGCCGGGCCGCCGTGCCTCCAGCGATTTCTCGTGCGTGGACGAATGTTTCAGTAGTGGGAGAGCGTGCCGGTGCGGCGCGCATAGCGGAGCGCCGCGGCGAGGCAGATCGAGCCAAACACGACGAGCAGGCACGTTTCGCCGAAAAGACGCGCGGCGTCGTCCGCGACGGCGCCGAACGATGCCCCGCGCAGTGCGCTCTGGCGCAGCGCGCGAAGCCCATAGGTCATAGGCACGACGCTCGATACTTTCTGGAGCCACGTCGGGATAACGTGCGTCGGGTAGTACACCCCTCCGAAGAACGTGGACACGGTCAGCGTCGCGCTGAGCAGCGGACCGGTGGTGCGGAAGCACAGCAGCATCGCCGCCGCTACCATCCCGATCCCCGCGTACGCGAGGAGCAGAAGCGCGAGGATCGCCAGGCTCGTGAACGCGTTCGCGAGCGCGATGTGAACGCCGAGTGCCATCCCGGCGAGCAGGAGGACCAGCCCGCGCAGCAGCGCCCAGAGGATGGTGTACCCGCTCATCCCGGCGAAGAGGAGGCCGGGGTGCGTCGGCGTCGCAAGAAATGCCTCGAGCGTTCCACGACCGATCGCGGACCCAAGCGCCGTAGGCAACGCGGACAGGCTCGCCGCCGCGAGCGAAAAGGTCAGCGCGCCGACGAGGGTGAACGCAAAATACTCGGCGCTCTGCGACGAGATCGTGGACGCCATCACCGGCTGCAGCGCGTTCGAGACGAAGTACAGCGGCACGACGACCAGTGCGAGCGAGATGACCGACAGCGCCATATTCAGGCGATAGCTGCTCTCGGTCTGCCACGACGCGCGAACGAGGGCGAGCCACTCACGCATCGCGGCCGTCCCCGGCGTCGGCGCCAATGATCCGGGAAATCAGATCGGCGAGCGAAGGCTCGATCCGCTCGAGCCGTGCGACCCCCACGCCACGATCGACGAGCGCGGCCAGCACGCTCGCCGAGCGGGATGGGCCGCCGGAGATCACGCACTCAGTCGTGTCCCAGCCCTCCCGGGTGGGCTCGGCGGCCTTCGCCCGCACGAGCAACCCGCCTCGTTCCAGTGCCGCAAGGGCCACGTGGCCGGAGCCGGACGTGACGATTCGGTAGCGGTCCTCACCGAAGCGCGTTGCCAGCTCGGCCGCGGGGCCGGTCGCCAGGACCCGGCCGCGATGAAGGACCGCTACTCGATCACAGAATCCGAACGCCTCGTCGGCGTTGTGCGTCGCGAGCAGGATCGTACACCCGTGCGCGCCGACGAGCTCCTCGCGAAGGAAGCGGCGCAGCTCACGTGCCGAGAGCGGGTCGAGCGTCCGCGTCGGTTCGTCGAGCAGGAGGATTTCCGGCTCGGTGAGCAGCGCGCGAGCGATCAGGAGACGCTGTTTCATCCCGGACGAGAACTCGGCGACGCGCACGCCGCGCGCATCCTCGAGGCTGACGGTCCGGAGTACCCGGCGGATTCGTCCCTCGAGTGCCATGCGCGGAACCTGCTGCAGCGCCGCAAACAGGCGGAGATTCTCATAGGCCGAGAGCCGCCAATTCAAGCTTCGGTCGTCGGCGGGGACGTTCGCGAGCAGCGCGCGAACCGCTTCCGCTTCACGAACAACATCGAACCCGGCGACACGCGCTGAGCCGCGGTCCGGCGCGATCATCGTCGAAAGCATCTTGAAGATCGTGGTCTTTCCCGCGCCGTTAGGCCCGAGGAGCCCGAAGATCTCCCCTCCCCTGATCTCGATCG
The DNA here is from genome assembly GCA_035551575.1 of Gemmatimonadaceae bacterium. Taxonomy (GTDB): domain Bacteria; phylum Gemmatimonadota; class Gemmatimonadetes; order Gemmatimonadales; family Gemmatimonadaceae; genus JABFXC01. The sequence continues at coordinate 4,034 of DASZNJ010000209.1, read as the reverse complement.
TGACGTGGTCGACGACGGTGACGGGGCGCGAACGCCCGCCGAAGCGCACGACGTCGCGCATGCGCCGCCTCGGCGTGAACGACTTCGTGAGACCCTCTGCACTCACGACCACGGGGACGGGCGGGTGCAAGGCCGGCGCCTGGGAGAGGAAGGTGAGGCCCCGCGACTCGGGGGCGTCCGTCAGCTCCACAGCAGCCTCGCCAGGTATCCAGCGCAGGCCGCCACTCGGCCTGGGAGCGAATCATTACGTTCCGCCGATGGCAGGGGGCCACGCTGCAGTCGAACGGCCGTCAATCCGGGGGATGCGAGCCATGGGCGCGCACGCCGGTGCCCCTGGCGCTCGGGCTGGATCGCCGTTGCCCAGAGCGACCGCGCCAGTCGGACAGAGGAGAGTGCCGCATCCTCACGCAGGAGCACCTGCACGAAGTGCCGCTCGAGCCTCATACGGATCGCGGTGCTGATGGGAGGCGCGAGCGACTCGAGGACCCCCGCGGGAACGGCGAGCCCGGACATGCTCTGCGCCAGCGCGAGCGTCCAGTAGCAGCACGTTCCCGCGCGGGCTGCGCGCGCGAGGCCCACCAACCGCTGCCAATCGATCATCCCGGCGCGCGACATCGCGTGGAGGTCCCGGAATGCATTCCAGCCGCCACTCGTCATCGCGTGGGACCACGCGAAGTGGATGGTGATGTGCAGCGCGTGCTGATTCGGATCGAGGACGAATGCGCGTTCTCCCCCGACCCGCACCGCGTGCCGGTCGTCCCAGAGATCGCTGATCGCGAGGTGGAAGGGATGTCCGCTCGGGAGGAGCTCGCGATGGATCTCGAGCCGCGAACGACTGCCCAGCCGGTCGATCAGTGGAGCGAGATGATGGTGCGTGGCGTAGACGTCGTCGCCGGGGAGCTCGGGGTCCGGCGCCCAGCCGACCCCGAGCAGCAGTCGTTTGGCTTCATCGGCCACCCGGGGCGCGACCAGAATATCCACGTCCTTCATCGGCCGCGCGGCGAACGAGCCGTACACGGTCATGGCGAGGGCGGCCCCCTTCAACAGGGCGGCATCAATGCCGGCCGTCGCAAGGGCAGCAACCGATTCGGCCGTACGCTGCTGCAGCATCCGCATCCGCATCTCTCGCTCGAGGGCGAGACAGGCCAGCTGGCGTTCGACATCGCGCGGGACCACACCGGTGGGGAGCCCGCGAACGTGGTCGCGAAGCGCGTGCGTCGCGCCCTCGTCCCACGCAATCCGCAGGGCACGCGTCCAGTCGAACGGGCTGCCATCGGTGAGGCTCGAGTCCGAGGGCGCCGCGCCGGCGGCGAGCGAAAATACCAGACGAGCTTCCGGAGCACAGGTTGCCGGAGCCTGGTCGACGATCCCCCGGGATGGAGCCGTCTGGCCGGCTGCGCAGGTCGGCACGAGACGCACCACGCCGATCGCGTCCCGGCCCATCGCGGTGGACCGCGGCACACCTAACGGCGCGTCGCGCGTCTCGGACTGGAGGATCATGCAAGCGGCGTCGGCGAAGTTGTCGGGGTGCTGAAGGCTGAGGATACGCCGGCCGATCGAGCAGCAACGGTGCCGGAACGGCGCGCCGGCCCGACGGAAGAACCGCGTCGGTGGATGGACCGGCAACTCGTTACCGGGCAGTGTCTTGGACCTTCGAGCCCGCGCGGCGTGGGCTCGTTCGTTCGCCGATGCCTCCCGTGGCTGTTGCGCGCCCGCGACAGGACGGAGCGCGATCGACGCAGCCCGAGCGCCTCGTGCCTAACCGGCGTCAGGACTCCGCGGTGCAGCGTTCAACGAGTCCGAGATCGAGCATCGCAGCGACGAATTCCGTCACCTCGTTCGCACACGCTTCGGGCGAGACATCGCCATACTCCTGGAGCAGCTGCTCGCGAAGCTCCGACACGGTGCGGGGCTCCTGAATGAGCCGCCAGATGCTCGCGCCTACCATGTTGAGCCCATAATACTGACCGTCGCGGACGTTGAGCAGCACGACCTCGTCGGCCACGTCACACGAGATCTGGTGCTCGGCGGCAAGGACTCTCGTCGCAAGCGTGATGCTGTTGGCACTGCCCATACCGACCCTTTTTCGAGGAGCGAGGATTCGCGGAGCGCGTCCGTTCTCGACGGTGAAACCCCGTACGCTGCAGACTGGATCCTGCACCAGCACCGGAAGGAACGGCGGCGGTGCTGGTGCAGGTCCTGAAGCGGCTTGCCCGCCTCGCGGTCAGGAACCCGTGCAGATCACGGCCTGTCCCTGGAACGTGAACCCGTCCGAAGACCCGAGCGTCTTGTCGCAGCCATTGGTCACCGCTTCGAACGTACCAAAGTTGCGAACGTCAGGTGTCACCCATCGTCGTTTCATTACCGCCATCGGACACTCTCCCTGAGAGGGTAAGGCTGACCGCACGTCGTGCGGTCGCGAATGAGCCGGCCGCAAGACGTGGCCGATTGGCCCGCCCAGCCGGCCCACATACCGGTTACTCGCTCCTGAACGCGAGGCTGTCGCTGTCCGCTGTTCACGGGAGCTCGAGCCCGACCACGCAGGACGTTTGAGGCACCCCACGCAATCCCGGCACCGCCGCCACAAACGAGCAGATCGCGTTGCCACCCTTGTACTTGCGTGCCTGTCGCCGAATCGGCCCGCCGGCCGGGTGCGGCGAGCGTGCAACAGAGTGAAGCCACGGCCGCGCGCCGCGCGAACGCGTCGCATCGCCTTGCCCTGGTTGGAGGCCGTTATGTGATATTGGACACAATGGCCTTGGTGTGCTACCATTCACCCCCCACCGCACGAGAGTGGCCCATGATCAGGCGCATCAGCATCAACGGACAGGATGTATCCGAAGGGCTGGAAGAGGGCGAAGTCATCTCCCAGACGGGGCGCGGCCGCTGGCGCGTGACGCTGCAGCTCACCCCCGACGCCGCGACGTCTGGACTGTCGGGCCTTCTCGCTGATCGGGTTGGCTCGAAGGTCGACGTCGAGGTCCACGAGACCCGGGGAACGGTGCTCAAGGGGGCGGCGGTCGTCAGCCGCTTCGATCCCCTCACCTGCTACACCGAGCTGACGGGCGACGGCCAGTACATCCGCGAGCGGATCCCGCGGCGGCGCGACGACGAGGGGGCAGAGGCCGGCGGAGCGGCCTGACGCCAGGCCTAACGCCAGCGGCGCGACCCCGGACGCTGAAGCGCCCCGCCGGCACCTGCCGGCGGGGCGCGGCCGCCTGCGTCCCGAAACGCGCCTCGCGCTTTGGCGGCGCCTTGACGGAGTCGAGACGGTACACGGCGCGCAGCACGGGCATCGGCATCCCCGGCGCCAGCGCCAGCCCCAGCGCCGCGCAGGTGAGCGAGACGGCGAGCAGCTGGCTCCAGTCAGTGCGGGGGCGAGCATGCCTGCCCACGAAGAACGACACAGCCCGAAATTCATTTTGTGATGGCCTAACGTCACCGCGGCGGTGGGCTTCCGCGATCAGCTTGTCCCGAGCCTACCGGACCCCGCGCGCGCGTCCTATTCTCCCTCCATGAGATACCGGACCATCGGCCGCGCCGCGGCCGCCCCGCTGGCGGCCGCTCTGGTGCTCGCCGGTTGCAAGCAATCCGCCCCGCCGAAGCCCCCGCCGCCGGAAGTCCAGGTCATCACCGTCGCGTCGCAGCCGACGGCGAACGTCATCGAGCTCCCCGGTCGCCTCCAGGCGATCCGCACCGCCGACGTCCGCGCCCGCGTCGACGGGATCGTCGAGCGCCGGCTGTACACGGAAGGCACCGACGTCCGCGCCGGCCAGCCACTGTTCCAGATCGACCCGCGCCAGCTCCGCGCCCAGCTCAACGCCGCCGAGGCGGCGCTTGCCCGCGCCGAGGCGACCGCCGCCAACGCCGCGCAGGACGTCGCGCGCTACAAGGGGCTCGTCGCGCAGCAGGCGCTCAGCCAGCAGGAGTACGACGCCGCCGTCGCGCGGCTGCGATCTGCGCCTGCATCTGCGCGACGTCGGCCTGCGCGGTGCGCTGGCGGGCGACGGCGGCGTCGTACTCCTGCTGGCTGA
>DASZNJ010000208.1:0-4312 GCA_035551575.1 Gemmatimonadaceae bacterium | reverse complement strand
TCCGAGCCGATGTAGGCGTTGGCCGAGAGGACGCGATCGCGCACGCCGCCTAACGGCGCACCGGTCTCCATGTTGGCGAACCGGTGTCCGGCCGCCAGCAGCTCGTCGAGCCGCGGGAGCAGGTCGTCGCCGGTGACGACGCCGATTCTCACCTTGTCCTGCACCCCGCGGGCGCGAGCGACGTCGCGCACCGCCTCGGCGCAGCCGGGAGGATTCACCCCGCCGGCGTTGGCGATGACCTTCACCCCGCGCTCGGCGACGGCGGGCATCACGCTGTCCATCGCGCCGATGAAGTCGCGGGCGTAGCCCATCCGCGGGTCGCGCTCCTTCTGCTTCTGGAGGATCGACATCGTCACTTCGGCGAGGTAGTCGAGCATGAGGTAGTCGACCGGCCCGCCCTCGACCTGGCGGCGCGGCGCGTCGAGCCAGTCTCCCCAGAAACCCTGGCCGGCGGCGACCCTGACGGTGCGGCTCGTGCTCATGCGTCGTCGAAGTGTGCGGGTAGGACGAAGGCGCCGAGGTGCGGCCCTTCGTTGTGCAGCGACGCGCGCAGCGCCATCGAGAGTACGGCGCGCGTGTCCTCCGGGTAAACTATCGCATCGACGAAGCCGCGGGCGGCGGCGTAGCGCGCGTCGAGCTGGTGCTCGTAGTCCTGGCGCATCTCCTCGATCTGTGCCTGGAGCTCGGCGCTGAGCGGCTTCCCCGCCTTCTTCGCCTTCTCGATCGACGGGCCGTGCACCGCATGGACGGCGGACTCCCCCTCCATCACCGCCATCCGCCCGGTCGGCCAGCTGAAGATGAAGTCCGGGTCGAAGCCCTGCGCCGCCATCGCGTAATATCCGGCACCCGAGGCGTGGTTCACGGTGAGGACGAGCTTCGGCACGCGCGCCGTCGCCATCGCCTCGACGAAGCGCGCGCCGGCGCGGATGATCCCCTCGTGCTCCGCCTCGGCGCCGACCATGAACCCCGAGACGTCCTGGACGAACAGGATCGGGATGCGCTGCCGGTCGCAGCGGTCGATGAAGTAGGCGACCTTCTCGGCGCTCTCGGCGTAGACGATACCGCCGAAGCGCGGCTGCTCGCCGGGGCGCCCCTTGATCAGCCCGCGCGCGTTGGCGATCACCCCGACCGGGATCCCGCCGATGGTCGCGTCGCCGCAGATCATCTCCCGGGCGAGGTTCTGCTGGAATTCGGCGATCGCGCCGCGGTCAACGATCGCGCGGAGGAGCTCGTGGGCGTCGTACGACATGCGGTGATCGCCGGGGAGCATGTCATAGAGCGCGGTCGCGGCGTCGCCGTCGACGGGGGCGGCGACGGCGTCGGCGCCGCGGTCGAGCGCCGCCTTGCGCGGAAGCCGGGCGACGCCCGCCCGCAGCTGCTTCAGGCAGTCGTCGTCGTCCGCGGCCGTGTAGTGGGCGACGCCGCTGATCTCGGTGTGCGTGACGGCGCCGCCTAACGTCTCGCCGTCGATCGACTGCCCGGTCGCCCCCTTCACCAGGTTCGGCCCGCCGAGCCCCATGAACGAGGTCCCGCGGACCATGATGATCGTGTCGGAGAGCGCCGGGAGGTACGCCCCGCCGGCGATGCACGGACCCATGACCGCCGAGAGCTGCGGGATGCGGAGGTACCGGCGCATGATCGAGTTGTAGTAGAAGATCCGCGACGCGCCGTACTGCCCGGGGAAGACACCGCCCTGATACGGCAGGTTCACCCCCGAGGAGTCGACCAGGTAGATGATCGGGATGCGGCAGCGCATCGCGATCTCCTGGGCGCGGAGGATCTTGGTGATCGTCTCCGGCCACCACGAGCCGGCCTTCACCGTCGCGTCGTTGGCGACGATGACGACGTGGCGTTCCTCGACCATCCCGATCCCGGTGACGACGCCGGCGGCCGGTGCCTGGCCGTCATAGCGGTCCCAGGCGACGAGCAGCCCGACCTCGAGGAATCGCGAGCCGGGGTCGCAGAGCTTCGCGATCCGCTCGCGGGCGGTGAGCTTCCCCTGGGCATGCTGCTTCTCGACCTTGTCGGCGCCGCCCCCCTGGCGGAGCCGCGCCTCGAGCTCGCGCGCCTCTGCGGCGAGCTTGCGCAACCGGTCGCTCACCTCAGGCTTCCTGCCGCTCGCGCTCGACGAACCACTCCTTGATGTAGTCGATCAGGTCGGTGGTGGCCGTACCCGGGCCGAAGAGCTTGCCGATCCCGAGCTTCTGCAACGCCTCGATGTCCTCCTTCGGCAGGATCCCGCCGCCGGTGATCAGGACGTCGTCGCGCCCCTGCTCGCGGAGGAGGTCGAGGACTCGCGGAAAGAGCGTCATGTGCGCGCCGCTGAGGATCGAAAGGCCCACGACGTCGACGTCCTCCTGGATCGCGGCGGTGGCGATCATCTCGGGCGTCTGGTGCAGGCCGGTATAGATGACTTCCATCCCGGCGTCGCGAAGGGCGGCGGCGACGACCTTCGCGCCGCGGTCATGGCCATCGAGGCCGGGCTTCGCGATGAGGACTCGGATCGGACGGGACGCTGTTGCCATGTCGGGACTGCGACGAGTGATGAGTGACGAGCGGCGACTGCTGCGATAAGCTACCGCTTCGCTTTGCGGCGCGGCAACGGCACCTTTCGCGCGACGAGCAGCATCTCGCTCGATCGCCGGCGCAGCTCACGGTCACGAAAGCCGTCGTACGCCTGCTCGACGACGAGTCCCGCGTCGGCACAGAGCTCGGCGAGGCGCGTCGGGGTGTAGAGGCGGATGCGATGTTCGCGCTCCCCCGACGCCTTCCTGCCGCGCCAGGTGCTGCGGATGGTCAACACCCCGGACAGCCCGTCGAACGACCGCTCGTGCGCGATCAGCGTCCCGTCCCGAGTCTCCCACCAGTCGCGGGCGAGGAAGTGCGCCATCACCCCGTCGCGATTCCCGCCGTGCCAGACGAGCACTCCACCCGGTTGCAGCACCCGCGCGAATTCGTGGATGACGCGGGCGTCGTCGGCGGGCTCCGTGAAGAAGCCGAACGAGGTGAAGAGGTTTGCGACGACGGCGAAGCGGTTGCGCCACCGCGCCGGGAGCGTGCGCATGTCGCCATGGGTGTAGCGGAGCCGCTTGCCCATGCCGCGCGCCTTCGCCTTGGCGAGCAGCGGCTCGGAGTAGTCGAGGCCATCGACGTCGAAGCCCGCTTCGGCGAGCAGGTGGGCGTGGCGCCCCTGGCCGCACGGAACGTCGAGGATCTTCGCGCCGACGGGAGCGCCGATGATCTCGATCAGGCGGGTGACTTCCCGCCGGTCGCGCTCGAGAGTGAAGAGCGGCTCGTACTCGAGCAGGTACTGGGCGTCGAAATAGCTCTTCCACCAGTCGGCGGCCTTGGCCGCCGGCTGGTGCCCGATTCTGGAGCTCAGAAGAACACCGGCTCGCGATACGCGCCGAAGACGTCTTCCATCGCGGCGCGGATCTCGTAGAGCGTGCAGTAGACCCGGGCGCAGTCGAGGAGCGCGGGCATCACGTTCTTCCCCTCGCGCGCCGCCTGGCGGAGCGCCTCGAGGCGCGCGGTGCAGAGCCCGCTGTCGCGCGTCGCGCGGAGCGTCGCCATCTTCCCGCGCTGGTCGCGCTCGGCGTCGGCGCCGATCTTGAGCAGGGGGATCGTCAGCTCCGGCTCCTCGGTGACGAACTCGTTCACGCCGACGACGACGTGGCGGTGCTGCTCGATCTCCCACTGCTGGCGCGCCGCCGACTCGGCGATCTTGCGCTGGAACCAGCCGATCTCGATCCCGCGGGCGACCCCGCCGACCCCCTCGATCTCGGCGAACAGCTGCTCGGCGTCGGCTTCCATCTGGTCGGTGAGCGCCTCGACGTAATACGACCCGCCGAGCGGATCGATGACGTTAGGCACCCCCGTCTCGTAGGCGAGGATCTGCTGGGTGCGGAGCGCGACCTGGACCGCGGACTCGGTCGGCAGCGACAGCGTCTCGTCCATCGAGTTGGTGTGCAGCGACTGCGTCCCGCCTAACGCGGCCGCGAGCGCCTGGTAGGCCACGCGGACGACGTTATTCATCGGCTGCTGCGCGGTCAGCGTCACGCCGGCCGTCTGGGAATGGAAGCGCAGCACGAGCGAGCGCGGGTCCTTCGCCCCGTAGCGCTCCTTCATGTGGCGCGCCCAGATGCGGCGGCTGGCGCGCATCTTGGCGATCTCCTCGAAGAAGTCGTTGTGGACGTCCCAGAAGAACGACAGGCGCGGCGCGAAGTCGTCGACGTCGAGCCCGCGGGCGATCCCGCGCTCGACGTAGGTGAAGCCGTTGGCGAGGGTGAAGGCCAGCTCCTGGGCCGCCGTC
>DASZNJ010000207.1:0-14125 GCA_035551575.1 Gemmatimonadaceae bacterium | reverse complement strand
GTCCTTCACCACGTGGCTGGCCCGCAGCGTCTCCCCGCGGATCACCTCCACCGACTCGCGCTGCTCGGCGGTGAGCGCCGGATCACGCAGCAACAATTGCGCGAATGCGCTGATGCTGCTCAGCGGGTTGTTCACCTCGTGCGCGACGCCGGCGACCAGCTCGCCGACCGCGGCCAGCCGCTCGGTCTCGACGAGCCGCGCGCGCAGGTCGCGTTCGGCGGTGACGTCGCGTCCGATGACGAGCGCGGCCGGCGGGTCGGCTTCGGGAAGGCGGCTGGCCGCGAAGGCGACGACTCGCGGCGGCGCCCCCTGGCGCGGGATGCGCACCTCGCAGCGGGTCGCGGTTCCCTCGATCGCGCGACCGAGGGCATCGGTGATCATTGCGCGATCGTCAGGCAGGACGATGTCGGCGAGGAGGCGCCCGACGAGGTGGACAGGATCGATCCCGGCCACCTCGCGCACCGCGTCGTTCGCCTCGCGCACGCGCCCGCTCTGCAGGACGGTGAGGACCACGTCGGGTGCGGCGCGGAACAACGTCCGGAAGCGCCACTCCGCCTGGCGGAGGCTCTCGACGAGCTCGGCGTTCGACAGCGTGACCGTCAACATGTCGGTCATCGCCTCGACGCGGGCGATCTCCACCGGAGTGAAGGTGCGCGGCGTCCGGCTGGTGACGGCGACCGCGCCGATGCGCTCGCGACGGCGATTGATCGGGACGATCAGGATCCCGCGCACCGCGAGCGGTGCGTCCGCCGGCTCGTAGAGCAGCCCGGGGTGCAGCGACGCGTCGGCCACCGTCCACGGCCGCCCGGAGCGGATCGCGCGGCCGAGCGCGGACTGGCCGACCGGGATCTCGCGGCCGGCGAGCGGCGCGCTGAGACCGATCGCCGCGGCGACACGGACCGTCCCTTCCCCGGCGAGGAGGCCTAACGGCCCGGCGCCCGTCATCAGGGCGAGGGCGCCGCCGTCGGCGCTGGCGATGTCGACGACCGCCTCGATGAAGCGGTCGAGCACCCGCGCCGGGTTGAGCTCGAGGGAGATCTGCTGGCCCAGCGTCCACATCCGCTGGAGGACGCGCTGTGCCTCGGCCAGTTCGGCGGTGCGCGCCTCGACCGCGACCTCGAGCCGCGCCGAGAGCTCGCGCTCGGCGACGACGTTGCGCGAGAGGAGGAGCCTCGCCTTGCGCTCGGCCTCGAGCACCATCGCCGCGCGCACCGCGAGCACGACGCCGAAGAGCGCGACCGCGACGGAGAGGAGGATGTCGCGCTCGCCGCGGACACCGAGCACGCCGGCGGCGCCGGAGGTGATGATGATCGCGGCGATGACGGCACGGGAGCGGAGCCCGTCGATCGCGTGGTCGCGCCCGGAGTCCTCGCCGGCGCCGACGGGATCGGCGAGCCCCGGGAAGACGGCGGCGAACACCTCGCGCGACGTGAGGCGGGCGGGGAGCGCGAGGCTGAAGGCGGCGACCGCGAGCCCCCACCAGAGGTCGGCGCGCGTCGGGTCGACGTGGTCGGCGGCCACCGCCTGACGGGCGATCACCGCGTGCGCGACCTCGAGGAGGGCGGTGGCGCTCACGAGCATCGCCGCGGCACGGGTGCCGATCGTGTCGCCGCGCGTCGCGAGGAGGAGCGCGGCGAGGGCGATCGCGGCGATCATCCCGCTGCGCCAGATGAGCATCATCGCCCGGGCCGCACGTCCCGTCGCGGCGAGCGTATCGTTCGAAAGCTGGGCGAGCATCAGCGCGACCACCGCCGCCGCTGTGGCGACGAGCACGACGTCGAGCAGTTCGGGGAGCCGCATCGCCCGCCGGCGGCGGCGCCCGACGACGAGCGCGAAGGTGCCGGCGAGTACCGGGTTCACCCCGAGCACGAGCAGCCAGAGCGACGAGTTGGCCAGCTGTGGCGTCCTGCCGGGCAGGAGGTACGCGCCCGCGGCGAAGAGCTGCGACAGCGCGCCGAAGCAGGTCGCGAGGGCGACGCCGGCGTACAGGGGGCGGCACACCCCCGTGGCCTGGCGGGCGGCGAGCGCGAAGGCGACGACGAGGATCGCGGTGGCGAGCCCAAGCCCGATGCTGCCGGCGGTGACGAGCACGCCGGACGGCGCGGACATCCGCAGCAGGAGCACGCCGAGTGCGGCGTGACTGGCCACGCGGGCGACGAGGGTCGCCTGCCCGCTCGCGGACTTCTCCCGCCACCATGCAGCTTTCACCCCTGAAGGACGCCCGAGAGGGGGGTGCGTTTCGGCGGGGGTGGGCCGGTCAGGTCATGAACTCGTGCAGCAGCGAGTGGAAGTGATGAACCCCGTTCTCGCGCTTCACCGAGTAGCGGCCGCGGTCGTAGACGCGCGAATGGAGGTTCTTCTGCACCGCCTCGCAGATCTCGATGTCCTCGGCCTGGATCTCGTCGCTGAAGGCGACGAGCTTCGACCAGGCCGCGTCAGCGGCCGGGTCGGCGGGGGGCTCGGGGGCGTGCCATTCGAATATCACCCTGCACTTCTCGTGGCCCAGCGGCAGGACCACGTTCGTCTGCACCTGCCCGAGATAGACGTTGAGCATCGTGTTCGGGAAGAGCCAGTAGTACTGGGCCTGGTCCTCCGGCGCGCCAGGCACGTACTGGCGCTGGGCGGCGAGGTGCGGGGGCACCGGCCGGAGCGGTGCGTGCTGCAGCGAGTAGTAGCGGTGCGGCTCGACGCGATACTGGTCGTAGTCGAGCTCCTTGTGCAGCCCGGGGTGCACCACGGGAAGGTGGTAGCCCTCGAGGTAGTTGTCGACGTAGACCTTCCAGTTGCAGGCGATGTCGTATTCCTTGCGCATCACCCAGCGCATGCGCTCCGGGTGGAAGTGCGCCGCGCGCTCGGGGATGTCCTCGAGGAAGTCGGCGAGGGGGAGCGCCTTCGGGTCGACGTTGACGAAGACGAGCGGTCCCCAGCTCGCGGCCTGGACCGGCTGCAGGTGCATGTCGGCGGCAGCGAAGTGCTCGACGCCTTCCATCTCCGGGGCGCGCAGCAGGTTCCCCTTCAGGTCATACGTCCACCCGTGGTACCTGCACTGCAGGGTCTGTCGCTTGCCGCAGCCATATGCGACGGGGCCGGCGCGATGGAGGCAGACGTTATGGAACGCGCGCAGCGTTTCCCCGTCGCGCAGCACGACCAGCGACTCGCCGGCGACCTCGGTGGTGAAGAACTGTCCCGGCTCCGCGACCTGGTCGGTGCGCCCGACGAGCTGCCACGTGCGCGCGAAGATCTTCTCGCGCTCGAGCTCGAGGTAGACGGGATCGGTGTAGAGGCGCGCCGGGATCGTTGCGGCACGCGCGATGTTCGGGTCGAAGGGGAAGTGGAGGGGCATGTCTCTACCGGCGAGGGGTGCCAGGGGTCAGGGGTCAGGGGTCAGGGGTCAGGGCCTGGCGTGTCAGGCACTCGTCCCGTCAGGCTGTGGCTGACCCCTGGCACCTGACCCCCGTTTCAGCAGCCAGTACAGCGGCAACCCCGCGGTCACGGCCAGCGCTCCCCACCCGATGACCGTCCAGCCGACTCCGTACATCGTGTAGAGGATGAAGAGGAAGGCGATGGCGGCGATGAGGCGGGGTTTGCCGCCGTCGCTGCCGGCGAGGGCGAATTCGGCGGCTGCTGCCAGCAGGTGCGGGAGGAGGGTCGTCAGGACCGAGAGCAGGACGATGAAATCGAAGACCGCGAGCAGGGAGCGGGAGAAGTAGAGGAGGAGCATCGTGCTGGTGACGATTGCGCCGACCACGAGCCCCACTGCGGGCGTTCCGTAGCTCGGGTGGATGCGGGCGAGGGGGCGGAAGAAGAGTCCGTCCTCGGCGGCGCTGAGGGGGATGCGTCCCGACATCAGGATCCAGCCGTTGAGGGTGCCGAGCGCGGCGGCGACGGCGGCGAGTCCGACGATGGTTCCCGCCCAGGGGCCGAGCACCTGCTCGGCGGCGAGGGCGATCGGGCGGGCGGAGCCGGCGACGACGTCGTTAGGCAGCGAGCCGGCGACGGCGAGGGCGGTGAGGAGGAAGACGAAGGTGCCGACCCAGTAGCCGATCATGGTGCCGCGGCGAATGGTCTTCTCGGGGGCCTGCACCTCCTCGGCCGGGACGGTCGCCGACTCGATCCCCGAGTATGCCCAGACGACGAGCGAGGCACCGACGGCGATCGACCCGAAGCCGTTGGGGGCGAAGGGGTGGAGGTTGGCGGGGTCGAAGTGGGTGAGGGCGGCGATCGCGACGAGGACGAGGGGGACGAGGTTGAGGAACATCACCACCGTCTGGACGCGCCCGCTCTGGCGGACCCCGCGGACGTTGAGGAAGCAGAGTCCCCAGACGAGGCCTAACGCGAGGGCGAAGCGGAGCCCGGGATTCGCGGCGAGCGCGGGAGAGAAGCCGACGATGTAGCCGACGGCGCCGGTGACGATCGCCCCGTTGCCGACGACCGCGCTGACCCAGTAGGACCAGACCGTTATGAATCCGGTCAGGTCGCCGAAGGCATGACGGGCGTAGACGTACGGGCCCCCGGTGCGCGGGAAGCGGGTGCCCAGCCGTGCATAGACGAGGGCGACGAAGAGGTAGCCGAGGGCGACGAACGCCCAGGCGACGATCCCGAACGGTCCCGTCGCCTTGGCGAGGGAGGCGGGGAGGGTGTAGACCGAGGTCCCCACCATGTTCCCGACGACGAGCGCGACGGTGCCGACGAGGCCGAGTCCGCGAACGAGGCGCGGGACGGCCGGCACGGCACTCACCCGCCCCCCGTTAGGCGGGTCACCGGATCAGGTGGCCGATTCGCGACCAGCGGATGTCGGTGAGGGGACAGACGCCCGACCCGCACTCGGGGTCGTAGGAGTAGTAGACGAAGATCGGCTGGCCGCGGACGTTGTTGCGGGGCACGAATCCCCAGTATCGGCTGTCCTTCGAGTTGTAGCGGTTGTCGCCGAGCATCATGTAGCGATTCTCGGGGATGATGAGCGGCCCCCAGTCGTCGTGCGTCGGGCGCGCCGCGGGGGCGCCGAAGCGCGTGCCCTTGACCTCGAACCGGTGCTGCCATTCGAAGAGCGGATCGTAGGACCCCGCCGCGTCGGGCGGGGGAGGCTCGTGCGAGCCGTAGCCCTGCCGCTGCGGCATCCCGTTCACGTAGACGAGTCCCTTCCGCATGTAGATCGTGTCCCCCGGCATCCCGATCACGCGCTTGACGAGCGTCGGCGTCGGATCCTCGGGCTGGTCGACCTGCGGCGGTGACTGGAAGACGACAACGTCACCGCGATGCGGGTCGCGGTACAGGCGGACCGGCGTCCCCGGGATGCGGACGCGGATCGGCTTCCCGGTGAATGGAATCGTCGGCCCGTAGATGAACTTGTTGACGAACAGCCAGTCGCCGACGAGCAGGCTCGGCACCATGCTTCCCGACGGGATGCGGTACGCCTCGATGACGAAGGCGCGGATGGCGAGGAAGATGGCGAGGAGGGCGATGAGCGACTTGAAGGATTCCCACGTCCTGCCGGACGAGGGAGCCTTGCCGCGAGCCTGGGCGACGGAGCCTTTGGGCTTGGAGTTGGGGGACGAGCGTTTACGAGGGGCCACTGAAGCGAGTAGTGACGAGTGAGGTGTGAGATTTCAGGTACTGCGAGTAGGGAGGTGTGAGAGTTCCGTGAGCAGGGAGCTGTGAAAGTGCGGGTGGGGCGAGTAGGGACTTGCGAGAGTGCCAGCTGGTAGAACGGCGGCGACTGGAAGGAAAGTTGCGCGGCGGCCCGGCCGAAGCAAAGGTCGATCGGGGCGGTTGGGGGGGAATTCAGAAACGGGGAGCGGGTCAGCTCGGGAACGATCGCACCTCCCTGCTCGAATCACCCGAGCTCTCACACCTCACTGCTCACTACTCCAAACAAAACGAGGGGGACGCGGCAAGCCGCGTCCCCCTCGTTTTGTTGCTGGCCTTACGACAGGTGCTTGTTGACGAGCTTCGTCATGTCGAACATCGAGACCTGGTCCTTCTTGAAGATCGGACGGAGGTTCTCGTCGGCGTTGATCATGCGGCGGTTCTTGGAATCCTGGAGACCCTTCCGCTTGATGTAGCCCCACAGCTTCTTCGTGATCTCGGTACGCGGCATCGGGCTGCTGCCGACGACGCTCGAGAGCTGCTCGCTCGGCTGCATCGCCTTCATGAACGCCGCGTTGGGAGTGCGCTTGGCGCCGCTGCGCTTCTTCGTTGCCGACTTGCGGGCCGCCTTCTTCGCGCCGCCCTTCTTCGCGGCCTTCTTCGCGCCACCCTTCTTCGCGCCACTCTTCCTGGCGCCGCCCTTCTTCGCGGCCTTCTTCCTGGCTGCCATGCGTTGTCTCCTGTGTGATGATCGGAGTGCGGTTTCTCTAGGGGAAATACCTGTCCGACGCGCACAAACTATACGGCCTCACGCCGGGCGCAATAGGGAAAATCGAGTTTTCCCATAGGAGAATCGACCTTTTTCCCTGCGAGAACAGCCTCGCCGGGCGCCGGTCACCCCCGGGCGCACGGGGATTTTCCCTCGGCGGGACCGCCTCCGCGACGGTTCCACGAGGGCAGAGACGCTCAGCCCCCGGTCAACGTTTCGAGGAGCCGCATCATTTTCTCGTCCCACGGATCGGGACGCGCATCGTCGTCGGCGATCTCGTAATTCTTCTGCGGCGTCTCGAGGACGAGGGGGATTCCCACCGTGCGGCGGTCGGCGAGGAGCCATCCGAATGCTTCCGTGCCGATGTTCCCCTCGCCGATCAGCATGTGGCGATCGACGTTCGAGCCGAGCGCGCCCTGGCTGTCGTTCAGGTGGAAGAACGAGGGCGCGCGTCCCGTCGCCTCCTCGAATTCGTTCAGCACGAGCGACGCCGCGTCGGGACCGAAGGTGAGATCGTAGCCCGCGGCGAAGAGATGACAGGTGTCGAGTCCATAGCCGCTGCGGTGCTGCAGGTCACCAGGAATTTCGGCGAGCATCGCGGCGATCTCCCCGGGAGTACGGCCGACGGTATTCCCCGCCCCGGCGGTGTTCTCGATGAGGAGCTTCGTGTCCCCGTCGATGGCGCGCAGCGCGTTGGTGATCGCCTTCCCCACCCGGCGCGCCCCTGCCTGACGATCGCCGTCGGTCGCGGCGCCGGGATGAAAGCAGACGGCGCCGAGCCCGAGGATGGTCGCGCGCTCGAGCTCCCTGGTGAGCCCGTTGTTGGCGCGCGACCATTTCTCCTCGTCGGGGGTCGCGACGTTCAGGACGTACGCCGCGTGCGCAATGGTGTTGCGCGGAGCGATCTTCGACGCCCTCAACGCGTCACGGAATCGCTCTGCCCGCTCGGGGCGGACGCCGATCTTCTCGTTGTAGTACTTCGGCACCGCGGTGAAGACCTGCAGCGCGGTCATCTCCGACGCCGCGGCCCGCTTCACCGCCATGTCGATCCCGCCGTTGTCGATCGTGTGGGCGCCGATGTAGCGGGTGCTCATGGCCGCGCGCTCCCGCCGAAGCGGCCGCGGCGCGTCACCAGGGCGGTGGCGCCGCCGGGGATGTGATGGATCCAGGCGACGGCGATCCGCCCCGGAGCGATGGCGACTGCCGGGTCGCTGGCGTCGCTCGACGAAGGCACCATCAGCCGATCCTCGAAGATGTGTCCCATGGTGTGCGAGAGCGCGAGTCCGAGTTGTGGGCGGTCCGAGCTGGGCTCGATGTACGCGATGGCGACGGTGTCGCCGCGCGCCGCGATCGCGACGCCGGCGAGATGATCGCCGTACACGATCGTCACCGGCCAGTGAAACATCCTTCCGCGATCCATCGAGTGCGAGAAGAAGATCCCGGCCCCCTGTGCGTCTCGCATGCTGTACGCCACGTGGACGTAGCCACTCGAAGAGTCGGCGGCGATCGCCGGCGCCGGGCGGTCGCAGCCGACGGGCCGGTGGTCGGCCGTGTCGACCGGCTCCGGGGCGCTCCAACTCCGCCCTCCGTCGCTGCTGCGCGCCGCGAGGAGTAACGCGCTCGAGTCGGGGCGAGGGGCCCACCAGGCGACATAACGCTCCATCCCGGTCGCGCCACTGAGCGCGACGCGCGCGCTGCCGGGACAGGCGCCGGGGATCACGGGGGCGATGAGCGCGGCCGTGTCGGTGGTGAACCGGGGTTCGCCGGCAACGAGATCGAGGCGGCCGGGGAGTGCGGCGCCGGGGGCGGTGACTGCCGGCTCCCAGGTCACCGGAGCTTCGCTGCACCCGATCAGCGCTGCAGCGGCGAATGGCACCGCGATATGGAACAGGCCTTTAGCCATTAGCTGTCAGCGTTGAGCGACCACGGGAGTGCGCGGCGGATGCGGAGATGCATGCGGTAAGCTAATGGCTGATGGCTTCCAGCTGATGACTGGCAGTTGATGGCCGACAGCCAACGGCTATCGGCTCCGTTATCTTTCGGGAGACGCTCTCCCTGCACTCCGAGGCTTTCATGTCCGCTCCAACCGTCCCGAAGTCTTCCGCGCGCTCGACGAGCGCCGTCGTCAACGCCCAGCCGATGTCCACCGGCAGCGCGCCCGGCACCGGACTCGGCGCCTTCGCCGGGGTGCGCCGCGTCCCGGTGCCCGTGAACGAGGCGGTGCGGTCGTACGCCCCGGGATCAGCGGAGCGGAAGGCGCTCAAGGAGCGTCTCGCTTCGATGAGCAGCGAGCGGATCGAGATCCCGCTCGTCATCGGCGGGAAGGAGATCCGCACCGGTGAGCTCGCGCAGACGACGATGCCGCACGCGCACCAGCACGTCCTTGCCGACTGGCACAAGGCGTCGCGCGAGCACGTCGGCCAGGCGATCGATGCGGCGCGTGCCGCGCATCGCGAGTGGGCGGCATGGAGCTGGGAGGATCGCGCGGCGGTGTTCCTTCGCGCCGCCGAGCTGCTCTCCACGACGCGCCGGGCGACACTGAACGCGGCGACGATGCTCGGACAATCGAAGACCGCGTACCAGGCGGAGATCGACAGCGCGTGCGAGCTGATCGACTTCTGGCGCTTCAACGTCGGCTTCGCGGAGGAGCTCCATGCCGAGCAGCCGATCAACTCGCCGGGGGTGTGGAACACGATGGACTATCGCCCGCTCGAGGGGTTTGTCTACGCGGTGACGCCGTTCAACTTCACCGCGATCGGCGGCAACCTCCCGACCGCGCCGGCGCTGATGGGGAACACGGTGCTCTGGAAGCCGGCGGCGACGGCGATGCTCAGCGCGTGGTACACGCTGAAGATCCTCGAGGAAGCGGGGCTTCCGCCGGGGGTGATCAACTTCGTCCCCGGCGACGCGGCGATGATCAGCGACGTCGCGCTGTCGCACCGCGACCTTGCCGGCGTCCACTTCACCGGCAGCACGGCGGTCTTCAACAACATGTGGAAGACGATCGGCGGGAACATGTCGAGCTACCGCTCGTACCCGCGCATCGTCGGTGAGACGGGGGGGAAGGACTTCATCGTCGCGCACGCGAGCGCCGATCCGGCGGCGCTCGCCGTCGGCATCATCCGCGGCGGCTTCGAGTATCAGGGGCAGAAATGCTCGGCGGCGAGCCGGGTGTACGTGCCGAAGTCGTTGTGGCCCGAGGTGCGGGACCGGTGCGTGGCGATGATCGAGGAGATCAAGGTCGGCGACGTGCGCGACTTCCGGAACTTCATGGGCGCGGTGATCGACCGCAAGGCGTTCACGAAGATCGGCGAGTACATCGCCGACGCGAAGCAGAACGCGAAGATCATCGCCGGCGGGAAGACCGACGACAGCACGGGGTACTTCATCCACCCGACGCTGGTGGAGACCGGCGACCCGAACTATCGCCTCCTCTGCGAGGAGATCTTCGGGCCGGTGGTGACGGTGAGCGTCTACGACGACTCGAAGTGGAGCGAGATGCTCGCGCAGGTGGACGCGACGTCGCCGTACGCGCTGACCGGCGCGGTGTTCTCGCGGGACCGGAGTGCGCTGCGCGAAGCGATGGTCACCCTGCGCAACGCGGCGGGGAACTTCTACATCAACGACAAGCCGACGGGCGCGGTGGTCGGGCAGCAGCCGTTCGGCGGCGCTCGCGGATCGGGGACGAACGACAAGGCGGGGTCGAAGCTGAACCTGATGCGGTGGGTGAGCCCTCGCGCGGTGAAGGAGACGATGGTGCCGCCGACCGACTATCGGTACCCGTTCCTGGACGGCGAGTGACATGCGCTACCGCTACCTGACCGCGGACGTCTTCACCGACAAGCCGTTCGGCGGAAACCAGCTCGCTGTCTTCCCCGATGCGACGGGGCTCGGCGACGAGCAGATGTCCGCGCTGGCACGGGAGTTCAACTTCTCGGAGACGACCTTCGTCTTTCCGCCGGAGAAGGGGGGAACGCGGAAGCTGCGGATCTGGACTCCCGGCGGCGAGGTTCCCTTCGCTGGCCATCCGACGGTCGGCACCGCGCACGTGCTCGCCGAGATCGGGGAGATCGCGCTCGAGGGGGAGAGCACGCCGATCGTGTTCGAGGAGCAGGTCGGTCCGGTGCCGGTGAAGATCCGCGCCAGCGGGGGGAAGCCGGTGTTCGCGCAGCTGTCGGTGGCGAAGCTGCCGGAGACCGGTCCGCCGGTGCCGACGCGGGAGACGCTGGCGAGCATGCTCTCGCTCGAGCCGAAGGATCTCGTCGGCGGCCACTTCGCGCCGCAGAGCGTCTCGTGCGGGCTTCCCTTCCTCTTCGTCGCGCTCAAGGACCGGGGCGCGGTCAAGCGCTCGCGGATCCGGGTCGACCAGTGGGAGCGAACGTTAGGCAGCGCATGGGCGTCGATGATCATGGTCTTCTCGCGCGATCCCGAGCGCGAGGGCTCGGACATCCGCGCCCGGATGTACGCGCCCGGGATCAGCGTCCCCGAGGACCCGGCGACCGGCTCCGCCTGCGCCGCGTTAGGCGGCTACCTCGCGGCGCGCGACACGCGGCAGGAGGGGACGCTCCGCTGGGTCGTCGAGCAGGGGTTCGAGATGGGGCGGCCGAGCATCATCGAGGTGGAGGCGGACAAGACCAGCGGCGCGATCACCGCGGTCAGGGTCGGCGGGGCGAGCGTGACGATGAGCGAAGGGACCATCCGCGTCGACTGAAGCCAGAACCGCCCTGGCATGAAGGCAACGCGGCAGGCGGCTCCGGCCACTCGGACATGCTGCAGGGACAGGAGGCACAGCGCATCAGGCAGGATCCACGGCCAGGAGGGGCAGAACACGACAACTGCCTCTCGGCTGTGGAACCTGCCTCATGAGGCACCTGCCGTATGCCCCTGCAGCATGCCAGGTGGCAGGCGCATCCTGCCGTGTTGCCTTCATGGCTGTAGCAGCTCCGCCTCCTGGCCTTTCTTGCGAAACCGGACATGGGGGTGCAACGTAGCCCCCGTCGTCCGCCCCGTGCTCGGGGGCGGTCGTCTTTTTTTGCCAACCCCCTTCCAGAGGAACCTCAATGCATGCTCTCCGCGTACCGACGCTGGTCGCGGTGTTCGCGCTCAGCGCGAACGCCTGCTCCAGGTCGCAGGCATCAGAGAAGCCCGATTCGAACGCCGCGGGTGCGGCGGCCGCGCCCAACGTGGTGGTGGTGAAGACGAGCGACTACGCCTTCGATGCGCCGGATACCGTCCGCGCCGGGCTGACGACCGTTCGCCTCGTCACCAACCCTGGCCAGGAGATGCACCAGGTCGGGCTGATCCGCCTCGACTCGGGGAAGACGCCGGCGGATTTCGCCAACGCGACGAAGGCTCCCGGGCCGATGCCGAAATGGGCGGTGGAAGTGGCCGGGGTGAACCCACCCGCGCCGGGGCAGACCGCGGAGGCGACGCTCAACCTCGAGCCCGGACACTACCTGCTCGTCTGCTTCGTCCCGAGTCCGGATGGCGTCCCGCACATCGCGAAGGGGATGGTGCGGCCGCTCGTCGCCGCCGGTACCGCGGTCGCGGCCGCGCCGCTTCCGGGCGACGTCGAGATCAAGCTCACCGACTATGCGTTCGGGCTCTCGAAGCCGCTGACGGCGGGACGGCACGTCGTCCGCGTCGTCAACGACGGGCAGCAGACGCACGAGGTGATGGTCATTCGCCTCGCGCCCGGCAAGACGGCGGCGCAGGTCGCCGCCTGGGTCGAGAAGATGGAGGGTCCGCCTCCGGGAGAGCCGCTCAGTGGCGTCGCCGGACTGGGCGTTGGCGAGAGTGCGAGCTTTCCGCTCACCCTTACCCCGGGCGAGTACGGGCTGATCTGCTTCATCCCCGACGCGAAGGACGGCAAGCCGCACTACGTGCACGGGATGGTGCACCAGTTCAAGGTCAGCTAGTCGCGGGAGCGACTGCCGCCCGCCCGGCGAGCGACGTGGCGCGCCGGGCGGGCGATCTGCACCCAGCCCTTCCCTTCCCCCGCGCCTAACGCTGGGCGGCCGCGCGGCAGCTGTCGTCGCGATCGGCCGGCGACTGTCCCCCTCGGGCGACGCAGTCCGGGGCGCTCGCGACGAAGGGCTTCTCGAAGAGCGCGATCAGGCGCGAGTCATCGAGCCGTTCCCAGTCGGCGGGATAATGCCAGATGCGCCGCATCAGCGCTTCCGTCTCGAGGATGAGGCAGTGCGGGCCCTGTGCGCCGGGCACATCACGGGCCTCGGCCTCGGCCACCAGCGACCGCTCGCCTCCGCGTACGACCCACCGCTTCAGCAGGACTTCCACATCAACCACCGGTTGAGTATCTCGATTCGAGGGGCTCACGACGTGCGCGACCCATTCGCGTCGGGGTCCTGCGTCACGGTGAGGGCGGGTGTGCTCTCCGCTGCCAATGGCTCGGGTCGATCCATCCCGGATGCCAAGCAAGACACCAATTGCAAGACCGGGACCCGATCCCCGGAGCCGGGTACGCTTCCTGCCAAATGCCAGGACACGCGCCACGTAGCGCCCCTCCGAGAACGGCTGCGCCGAAGCTTCCAGTCGACGCAGCCCTGCCGTGACGTCCCCGCATGACCGAAACGCTGAACGTCCCCGCCACCGTGCCGGCCATCGACCCGGCCGAACTGCGCATGACGCGCCTGCGCGCGCTGCGTGGCCCGAACTACTGGCGGCTCGCCCCCGTGATCGCGTGCGACATCCGGCTCGGCGCGCTCGAGACGGTGACTTCGGCGGACGTCCCGGGTTTCTGCGAGCGGCTGACCGCCGCGCTGCCGACGCTGGCGGAGCATCCGTGCACGCGCGGGAGGGAGGGGGGATTCATCGAGCGGCTTCGCGAGGGGACGCACATCCCGCACATCCTCGAGCACGTCGCGATCGAGCTGCAGACGCTCGCCGGCGCCGACGTTTCCTTCGGCCGCGTCGTCGCCAGTGGTGACGAGGGAGTCTGGTGGGTGATCGTGGCCTACGAGGAAGAGGAGCTCGGCCTCCAGAGCATGCGCGACGCGGTGAGCATCGTCCGCGCGACGCTGGTCGGCGAGCCGGTGGACGCCGACGAGATCCGCGACCGGCTGCAGAACCTCTACGCCGACGTGCGGCTCGGCCCGTCGACCGCCGCGATCGTCGAGGAGGCGCGCCGCCGCGGGATTCCCGTGCGCCGGCTCAACAACCATTCGCTGGTCCAGCTCGGCCTCGGGAAGAACCTGCGCCGGATCCAGGCGACGATGACCGACTTCACGAGCGCGATCGGCGTCGAGATCGCGCAGGACAAGGACGACACCAAGCGCGTGCTCGGCAACATCGGGCTGCCCGTGCCGAAGGGGGACGTGGCGACGACGCTCGAAGGTGCGATCGAGATCGCCGAGGAGATCGGCTTTCCGGTCATCATGAAGCCGCTCGACGCGAGCCATGGCCGCGGGATCTCCGGGCGGCTCGACAGCGAGGAGGACGTGCGCCGGGCCTGGCCAAACGCCCGTGCGTTAGGCAGGCGCGTCGTCATCGAGACCTTCGCGCAGGGGAGCGACCACCGCGTCCTCGTCGTCAGCGGGAAGGTGGTCGCCTGCGCCGAGCGTGTCGCCGCGCACGTCACCGGCGACGGGACGCGCACCGTCAGGCAGCTGATCGAGCTCGCCAACCAGGACCCGCGGCGCGGCTTCGGCCACACGAAGACGCTGACGCGGATCCCGATCGACGCGCTGACCGAGGGATTCCTCATCGACCAGGGGCGTTCGCTCGACGCGATTCCGGCGATGGGGGAACAGG
>DASZNJ010000206.1:0-9695 GCA_035551575.1 Gemmatimonadaceae bacterium | reverse complement strand
TCGGGCATCCGATCGGCGCGAGCGGCGCCCGCGTCCTGACGACGCTGCTCTACGCGATGAAGGACCGCAACGTCAGCACGGGACTCGCGACGCTCTGCCTCGGCGGGGGCGACGCGGTCGCGCTCAGCGTCGAGCGGGTCTGAGCCTGGTCGGCCACGCACCGAAATGAAAACACGAGGAGAGATGATCGAACAGCACGTTGCCCTGCCGCGCACCGACCGCCTGACGGTGGTCAAGGTGGCCGGCTTCGCGATCGCGCTCGCCGCGGCCGCGCACGTCGCGATCCCGCTGCCGGGAACCCCGGTTCCCTTCACGCTGCAGCCGCTGCTCGTCGTGCTCGCGGGGCTCTGGCTGTCGCCGCGCGCCGCGCTCGCGAGCATGGCAGCCTACCTCGCCGCCGGCGCGTCCGGCATGCCGGTCTGGGCGCCGGTCGGCCTCCCCGGCGCGGCGCGGCTGCTCGGGCCGACCGGTGGCTACCTGCTCGCCTATCCCGTCGCGGCATGGGCGGTGGCGACGATCGCCCAGCGTACGCGCAGCTACCCCGGGCGCGTTCTCGCCGCGCTCGCCGGGATGGCCGTGATCTATGCTGGCGGGCTCGCCCAGCTTTCCGTACTGACCGGCAGCGTTGCGACGAGCGTCCTCCTCGGCGCAGCGCCGTTCGCCGCGCTCGACGTCGTCAAGTCGTTCGTTGCGGCGGCGCTGACGCCTCCCGGAACGACCGGGAATTTGTGACGCTGTCGGCCCTGTTCCTTTCGGCGCAGGGCCGACTTCGTTCCGGATGGCGGGCAGCGCTCTTTCTCGTGCTGTTCGCGACCTTCGCCGAGATCGCGCAGGGTCTCGTCGCGATTCCGGGATGGGCCGGGGGGAGCGCAGGCGCGATCGTCGCCGCCGAGATCCCGCTCACCTGGATCGCGATCGTCGCCGCGGGGCTCGGCGCCCATCTGGTGATGCTGGTCTTCGTCGACCGGGCGGGCTGGAGCTACGTCGGGCTCGCGCCGGCGGCGGCCTCGCCGCGGCGGGTGGCGGCCGGCTTCGCGTCTGGCGCGCTGGCGATCGCGGTGCCGTGCGCGCTGCTGCTCGCGCTCGGCTGGCTGGACATGGTCCGCGAGCCGGCGAGCGTGCCGCGCTTCGGGCGCGAGCTGGTGACGGTGCTGGCGGTGCTCGTCCCGGCGGCGCTGGCCGAGGAGCTGATGATGCGCGGCTATCTTCTCAGTGCGCTGGCTGACGGGATGGGGCGTGCGGCCAGCCTGTTGACGACGAGCATCGTCTTCGCGCTGCTGCACCTGAACAACCCGGGAATGGAGCCGGGGGCGCTGGTGGTGGTCGGGGTGGCGGGGATCTTCCTCGGCGTGGTGCGGTTCGCGACGTCGAGCCTGTACGCGGCGTGGGCGGCGCACCTGGCGTGGAACGTCGTGCTCGGGGTCGTGCTGCACGCGCTGGTGAGCGGGACGAGCGTGGCGGCAGCCGGATGGCGGACGATGGACAGCGGCCCCGATTGGGCGACGGGCGGGAGCTGGGGGCCGGAGGGCGGGCTGCCGGCGGCGGCGGGTCTGTTAGTAGCAACATGGTACTTAATCGGGCGGCACCGCGCGGCGTTCGGCGGGCTCCCCTTCACGCGGAAGCGCGGGCGACCGGTGGCTGGCGAGCCGGCGGCCCGCGCCCCCGGGCACGAGGGCGGAATACGAGCATGAGCGAGAGCACGAAGCGGGAGAAGATCGCGGTGATCGGGGCGGGGCAGATGGGGAACGGCATCGCCCACGTCTTCGCCCAGTCGGGGTTCGCGGTGACGATGATCGACGTCGCCCAGGGGGCGCTCGACAAGGGGAAGAGCACGATCGAGAAGAACCTCGACCGCCAGGTGAAGAAGGGGACGATCGACGCCGCGGCGAAGGATGCGACGTTAGGCAGGATCGCCCTGGCCACGGACATCGCGTCGGCCGGCGACGCGGCGCTGGTCGTCGAGGCAGCGACCGAGAACCGCGAGCTCAAGTTCCGGATCTTCGCCGACCTCGACAGGGCGGCGCCGCAGGCGATCCTCGCCAGCAACACGAGCTCGATCTCGATCACCGAGATCGCGGCGAAGACGACGCGCCCGGAAAAAGTGATCGGGATGCACTTCATGAATCCCGTGCCGGTGATGCAGCTGGTCGAGGTGATCCGGGGGTTGGCGACCTCGGACGCGACGATGCGGACGACCGTCGAGCTGGCGAAGGCAGTCGGCAAGACGCCGGTCGAGGTCTCCGACTATCCCGGGTTCGTCGCCAACCGGATCCTGATGCCGATGATCAACGAGGCCGTCTACTGCGTCATGGAGGGCGTCGGCACCCCCGAGGCGATCGACACCGTGATGAAGCTCGGGATGAATCATCCGATGGGGCCGCTCGCGCTCGCCGACCTGATCGGGCTCGACACCTGCGTCGCGATCCTCGAGGTGCTGCAGGGCGGGCTCGGCGACCCGAAGTACCGCCCGTGCCCGCTGCTCCGGAAGTACGTCGCCGCCGGGTGGCTCGGTCGCAAGTCGGGACGCGGCTTCTACACCTACGGCTGACCGGCGGCCAGCCGCACCATGCTGCAGCCCCGGCTTCTCCTCCATCTCGACGAACAGCAGCACGAGATCCAGCGCGTGGCGCGCGACTTCGCGCATCGCGAGATCGCGCCCCATGCCGCGCAGTGGGATCGCGACCGTCACTTCGAGCGATCGGTGGTGAACCGGATGGGGGAGCTCGGCTTCCTCGGGATGATGATCCCGACGGAGTTCGACGGGCTCGGCCTCGACACGGCGACGTACCTCGTCGCGCTCGAGGAGATCGCGACGGTGGATGCCGCCTCGTCGATCGCGATGGGGGTGCACAACTCGCTGCCGACGCAGATGATCCTCAAGTGGGGGACGCCGCAGCAGAAGGAGCGCTTCCTCAAGCCGATGGCCCGCGGCGAGCTGCTGGGCGCCTTCGCGCTGAGCGAGCCCGAGTCGGGCTCGGACGCCGCCTCGCTCCGCACCCAGGCGGTGAAGGACGGCGACCACTGGGTGATCAACGGGACGAAGGCGTGGGTATCGCACGGCAACGAGGCCGACGTCATCATTGTCATGGCGCGGACCGACACCCCCGACCACCGGATGGGCGCGAAAGGCATCGGCGCCTTCATCGTCACCCCCGACCTGCCGGGGTTCACCGTCGGCAGGAAGGAGGACAAGATGGGGATGCGCGCCTCCCCGACGGTCGGCCTGTCGTTCGACAACATGCGCGTCCCCGCCGACCGCGCGTTAGGCGACGTCCATCGCGGCTTCGTCTACGCGCTCCATTCGCTCGACAACGGGCGACTCGGGATCGCCGCCCAGTCGGTCGGGATCGCCCGCGCCGCCTTCGAGCACGCGGTGAAGTACGCCGGGGAGCGCCGGCAGTTCGGCAAGCCGATCCGCGCCCTCGAGGCGATCCAGTTCAAGCTCGCCGACATGTCGACCCGGGTCACCGCGGCTCGGGCATTGCTCCACGCCACCGCCGCCGCCAAGGACCGCGGTGAGAGCATCACCCAGTTCAGCAGCATGAGCAAGCTCCTCGCGAGCGAGACCGCGATGTGGGTGACGACCCAGGCGGTCCAGATCTTCGGCGGCTACGGCTACATGACCGACTATCCCGTCGAGCGGCTCTTCCGCGATGCGAAAGTCACGGAGATCTACGAGGGCACTTCGGAGATCCAGCGGCTGGTCATTGCGCGGGAGTTGTACACGACCACCTGATCGCCACTCGGGCAATGACATCGGGGGGAAGGGAAGTCTCGAAGCTGCCCTGGGAAGTGGAAGTCTCGAAACGGCCTTGGGAAGTGGAAGTTTCGAGACTGCGGTGGAAGTGGACGTTTCGAAACGGCCGTGGAAGTGGCACTCACGAAACGGCAAGACGGCCGATCGGCGCAAAGGCAGCATCGTTGAAGCTCGTGCAACAGGGTATTTTCCTTCCCATGAATCACGGCTGTTTCGGGACTTCCATTCCCACCGTCGTTTCGGGACTTCCATTCCCACCGTCATTTCGGGACTTCCATTCCCACCGTCGTTTCGGGACTTCCATTCCCAATGTCGTTTCGGGACTTCCACTTCCCAAGTCGTTCCAAGACCTCCATTCCCAATCCCTGACTCGCCTCACTTATGAAGCTCTTCGACCGGATCGCCGAGATGGGACACGAGCAGCTCGTGCTCTGCAGCGATCCTACTGCCGGTTACCGCGGGATCATCGCGATCCATAGCACCACCCTCGGCCCCGCGCTCGGCGGCACTCGGTTCTGGAACTACGCGAGCGACGAGGAGGCGATCGTCGACGCGCTTCGCCTCGCGCGCGGGATGACGTACAAGAACGCGGTCGCCGGGCTCAACCTCGGCGGCGGAAAGTCGGTCATCATCGGCGACAACAAGATGCGCAGCCGCGAGATGATCTTCCGCGCGCACGGCCGCTTCGTGGAGTCGCTCGGCGGGCGCTACGTCACCGCCGAGGACGTCGGGACCAGCCCGAGCGACATGGACTACGTCTTCAACGAGACGAAGTATGTGGCCGGCCTCGCCGGGCGTTCGGGCGATCCCTCGCCCGTGACCGCGCACGGCGTCTTCCGCGCGATCCAGGCATCGGCGCAGCACAAGTTCGGCTCCGACGACCTCGCCGGGAAGACCGTCACCATCCAGGGATGCGGGCACGTCGGCTACTACCTCGCCAAGGAGCTCCATGCCGCGGGCGCGAAGCTGATCGTCACCGACATCGACCCGGAGAAGGTGAAGACGATCGTCGACGAGACGAAGGCGACCGCGGTCGCTCCCGACGCGATCTACTCGCAGAAGGCCGACATCTTCGCCCCCTGCGCGTTAGGGGGGATCATCAACGACAGGACCATTCCCCAGCTGCGGGTGGCCGTCGTCTCCGGCGGCGCCAACAACGTCCTGCTCGAGGAGCGCCACGGCGACATCCTCGAGGAGAAGGGGATTCTCTACGCCCCCGACTACGTCGCCAACGCCGGCGGCGTCATCAACGTCTACAGCGAGCTCGCCGGCTGGGACTCGACCCGCTCGCTGCGCAAGGCGGACGAGATCTACGACACGATCCTTGGCGTCTTCGACATCGCGAAGCAGGACGGGATCCCCACCTACCGCGCCGCCGACCGGCTCGCCGAGCGGCGCCTCCGCTCGGTCGGGATGATGGTCAAGACCTGGCCGCAGTGGCCCAATAAGTAGCAGGAGGTACTATATGCCGACCCCCGCGCCGCGCGAGCGGATCCCGATCGCCTCCGACCACGCCGGCTACGAGATGAAGCAGAAGCTCGAGCAGCTGCTGGAAAAGATGGGCTACGACGTGCAGGACCTCGGCACCAACTCCGAGGCGAGCACCGACTACCCCGATTACGCGCACCCCCTCGCCCACGAGATCTCGGAGGGCGACGCGAAGCGCGGGATCCTCCTCTGCGGGACGGGGCTCGGCATGTCGTACGTCGCCAACCGCTATCCGCACGTCCGGGCGGCGGTCGTCTGGGCGCCGGAGATCGCCAGGCTGGCGCGCCAGCACAACGATGCGAACGTCCTCGTCCTCCCGGCCCGCTTCCTCAGCGAGCCGGAGGCCGAGGAGATCCTGAAGACCTTTCTCGAGACCCCGTTCGAGGGCGGGCGCCACGAGCGCCGCGTCGAGAAGATCGAGCTCCCCGAAGGAACCACCGGAGAACACGCATGAAGTGGTCAGAGTGGGACCGTACGCCACCGGGTCGCGCGCTTTCCGAGGGTGATCCGGAGATCGCGGCGCTCGTCCGCCGGGAGATCGGCCGCCAGAACGAAGGGCTCGAGCTCATCGCCAGCGAGAACTTCGTCTCCCCCGCCGTGATGGAGGCGATGGGGTCGCCGCTGACCAACAAGTACGCCGAGGGATACCCCGGCAAGCGCTACTACGGCGGCTGCGAGTTCGTCGACGGCGTCGAGCAGCTGGCGATCGACCGCGCGAAGCAGCTGTTCGGCGCCGAGCACGCGAACGTGCAGCCGCACTCCGGCGCGCAGGCGAACGCCGCGGTCTTCTTCGCCTTCCTCGAGCCGGGCGACACCTTCCTCGGGATGGATCTCTCCAACGGTGGTCACCTCACCCATGGCTCGCCGGTGAACTTCTCCGGCAGGACGTACAAGGCGGTCTCCTACGGGGTGAAGGACGACGGGCTCCTCGACTACGAGCAGATGGAGCAGCTGGCGCGGCAGCACAGGCCGAAGTTGATCATCGCCGGCTACAGCGCGTACTCGCGCACCATCGACTTTGCCCGCTTCGCCGCGGTGGCGAAGGAGGTCGGCGCTCTGTTCATGGTGGACATGGCGCACTTCGCGGGGCTCGTTGCGAGCGGACTCTACCCGTCGCCCGTCCCGCACGCCGACATCGTGACGACCACGACGCACAAGACGCTGCGCGGTCCGCGCGGGGGGATGATCCTCTGCCGCGAGCCCCACGCCAAGGCGATCGACAAGGCGATCTTCCCCGGCACCCAGGGTGGCCCGCTCGAGCACGTCATCGCGGCGAAGGCGGTCTCCTTCCGCGAGGCGCTGCAGCCGGCGTTCAGGCAGTACTGCCAGTCCATAGTCGACAACGCAAGGGCGCTCGCCGCGGCGCTCACCGCGAAGAACTTCCAGGTCGTCTCCGGAGGGACGGACAACCACCTGATGCTGGTCGACCTCCGCAACCGGGGCCTAACGGGGAAGGTCGCCGAGAAGGCGCTCGACAAGGCGGGAATCACGGTCAACAAGAACACCGTCCCCAAGGAGACGCAGTCCCCGTTCGTGACCAGCGGGATCCGGATCGGGACGCCGGCGGTGACGACGCGGGGGATGAAGACCGGCGAAATGCAGCAGATCGCCGCGCTGATCGACCGCGCCCTCGCCGCGCCCGACGATGAGGGCGTGCTGGCGGCGGTGCACGCCGACGTCAAGGCACTGGCCGCGAAGTTCCCGCTCTACCGGGCGAGCTGACCCGCGCTTTGCCCCTAGACGCCCGGTGCGGCGCGCCCGATATTGTGCGCGTCGCACGTTGCACGGTCACCCGTTAACAGAGCAGGGCAGTGTCAGAGCTTGCGTTCCGCGACGGCATCATGGATCGCATCCGGCTCCGTGAGCCGAGATTCCACGAGCACGCGTATCTCTTCGTGCTCGGCGCGCTCGAGTATTGCCAGACGCGTCTGCCGGAGCGCCGGCACATCACGGGGCGCGAGCTCTCCGAGGGATGCCGGACCCTGGCCCTCGACCGTTATGGCGTGATGGCCCGCCTCGTGCTCGAGCACTGGGGCGTCACTCGCACGTCGGACATCGGTGATATCGTTTTCACGCTGGTCGACACGGGGCTGCTCCTCAGCCAGCCCAACGACACGAAGGATGACTTCGCCGACGTCTTCGACTTCGAGGATGCGTTCGAGCGCGAGTATCCGTGGTCACACGTCCAGCGCGCCTGACGTCACGCCGCTAGCCCGTGCCGGCGCGCTGCACCGCGCGCGCACCCGAACCACATTGCACGGATGACTGAGCGCGGAACAGTCCCGACGCGGCACCCCGCCGTCGGCGGCACCTTCTATCCGTCGCTTCCCGGGCGGCTGCGCGCCGACCTGCGCACCTACATGCGCCGGGCGCTTCCCCCGCGCCGCGCCTGGGCGGTGCTCGCCCCGCATCCCGCGCTCCTCTACGGCGGGCATGTCGGCGGCGCGGTGTTCGGCGCGCTGCAGGTCCCCGACACGGTGATCATCCTCTCCCCGAACCACACCGGCCGCGGCACCGCGCTCGAGGGGGGGAGCATCCTCCTCGGCCGCGCCTACCGCACCCCGCTCGGAGACGTGCAGCCCGACCTCGAGCTGGGCCACGCGCTCGTCGAGCGTGCGGCGCCGCTGCTCGTCGAGGACATGGTCGCGCACTCGGAAGAGCACGGGATCGAAGTGCTGCTCCCCTTCCTCCAGATGCGGAACCCGCGCGTCGCCATCGTGCCGATCATCGTCGGCTGGAAGGACTGGGCGCGGAGCCGTACCCTCGGTTCGGCGATCGCCGAGGCAGCCGGCGACCGCGACGTGCTCGTCGTCGCGAGCAGCGACCTGACGCACTACGAGAGCGCGGCCGAGGCGGAGGCGAAGGACTCGCTCGCCCTCGACCAGGTCGTCGCGCTCGACGGCGAGGGGCTGTTCCGCGAGGTCGCCATCCATCGCATCTCGATGTGCGGGGTGGCGGCGACGGCCACCGCCTGCGAGTACGCGCGCCTCCGCGGCGCGACCGAGGGGGAGATCGTCTCCTACAGCCATTCGGGGATCGTCAACGGCGACACGCACCGCGTCGTCGCCTATGCGGGGGCGCTGCTCGGCACGCGATGAAGTCGCCCCGCGACGCGCTCGTCCGCGTCACCAGCGCCGCCGAGAGCGCGACGCTCGACGCCGCGGCGATCGCCGCCGGCACACCGGCGCGCGAGCTGATGCGCCGCGCCGGGGTCGTCGCCGCGAAGCGGATCGCCCACCACCTCGGCGCGTCAGGCAGGGGCGGGATCGCCGTCTACGCGGGGAGCGGCAACAACGGGGGGGACGCCTGGATCGTCGCCCGCGAACTGGCGCGGCGCGGCTACACCGTCCGCGTCTGCGCGGCGGGGACTCCGACGAGCCCCGACGCGATCGCCGCCCGCGATGACGCCCGCCGCGACGTCCGCGGCGACCTGCCTCACGGCGACGAAGGCGTCGTCGTCGATGGGCTGCTCGGCACGGGGAGCCGGGGCGCCCCGCGCGGCGAGGTGGCGAAGGCGATCGGGGAGATCAATGCGGCGCGCTCCCGTGGCGCCCGCGTCGTCGCACTCGACGTCCCGAGCGGCGTCGACGCCAACTCGGGGAGCGCCGACGGCGCGGTGACCGCCGACCTGACGCTCGCCTTCGGGAGCATGAAGCGCGGGCTCCTCGTCGCCCGCGAATGCGCGGGGGCGATCGAGGTGCTCGACATCGGTGTCTACGCGCCGCGCGCGGCGGCGCTCCCGCGGCTCGTTGACGGGAGCTACGTTCGCGCCGAGGTGCGCCCCCTCACCGCCGATGCGCACAAGGGGATCCGGAAGAAGGTGGCGATCATCGGCGGCTCGCGGGCGATGGCCGGCGCCGTGATCCTCGCCGGGCGCGCGGCGTTCCGGACGGGGGTCGGGATGATCCGCACCGGAGTCGCGCGGGAGAGCGTCGCGCCGGTGCAGGCCGCGCTCCCCGAGGCGAGCGCCTTCGACCTCCCCGCCGACGACGCGAGCGCGAAGGCGATGCTCGACTGGGCCGACGTCCTCGTGATCGGCCCCGGGCTCGGCACGCGGGCGCGGGAGATCGCCGAGCGGATGCTCGCCGGCAACACCATCCCGGTCGTCCTCGACGCCGACGCGCTGAGCGCATTCGAGGGCGAGGCCGCGGCGTTAGGCACCCTGCTCGGCAGGCGGCCGGCGATCCTCACCCCGCACCCGGCGGAGCTCGGCCGGCTCGCCGGCTCGTCGGCGAGCGAGGTGCTGGTGCGGCGCTTCGAGGTCGGCGGCGAGGTGGCGCGCGTAACCGGCGCGGTGGTCCTGTCGAAGGGGACGCCGACGGTGATCACCGCCCCCGACGGCTCGCGGCTGGTGAGCGGGGCGGGAAACGCGGCGCTCGCCGTCGGCGGCAGCGGCGACCTGCTGAGCGGGATCGTCGGCACCCTCCTCGCGCAGGTCGGCGACCCGCAC
>DASZNJ010000205.1:0-23261 GCA_035551575.1 Gemmatimonadaceae bacterium | reverse complement strand
GCGACGCTCGTGACCACCGCCGACCACGACGACCGTGTCGTCCCGAGCCACTCGTTCAAGTTCACCGCCGCCCTGCAGAAGGCGCAGAGCTGCGACAGGCCCGTGCTGATCCGCATCGAGACCCAGGGGAGTCACGGCTATCGCCCCACCGACAAGCGCATCGCCGAGCTGGCCGACGAGTGGGCCTTCGCCGCCGCGAACCTTGGAGTCGGCG
Organism: Gemmatimonadaceae bacterium; assembly: GCA_035551575.1. Classification (GTDB taxonomy): domain Bacteria; phylum Gemmatimonadota; class Gemmatimonadetes; order Gemmatimonadales; family Gemmatimonadaceae; genus JABFXC01. The sequence goes on along the minus strand of DASZNJ010000205.1, from coordinate 23,047 downwards.
CCGGGCCGAAAGCGGCACCCGCCCGCTAAGCGCGCCCGGCGCGATGCGGGCAGGGCGCGCCGCCTGGCGGTGCGCCCTGCCTGCTACCCGTCGCTCACTCGACCGTGACCGACTTGGCCAGGTTCCGCGGCTGGTCCACGTTCAGCCCGCGTTTCGCCGCGATGTAGTACGCCAGCAGCTGGAGCGGGATCGCCGCCAGCACCGGGTAGAGGATGTCCAGCGTCTGCGGGATCCTGAACTCGTGGTCGGCCAGCTTCTTCAGCGCCGGCTCTTCGCGGCTCGTCAGCGCGATCACCCGTCCGCCCCGTGCCTTCACCTCCTGCACGTTCGACACGACCTTGTCGAAGACCGCGTCGTGCGGGGCGATGAACACCACCGGCATGTCGGCGTCGATCAGCGCGATGGGGCCGTGCTTCATCTCCGCGGCCGGGTATCCCTCGGCGTGGATGTAGCTGATCTCCTTCAGCTTCAACGCACCCTCGAGTGCGACCGGGAAGTTGAGGCCGCGCCCGAGGTAGAGGAAGTTCGTCGCGTCCTTGAACTCGTCGGCGATCGCTTCGATCTCGGCCGCGCGGCCGAGGATGTCTTCGATCTGCGCCGGCAACTCCGTCATCGCCTGCGCGATCTCCCGTCCGCGCACGACCGACAGGTCGCGAAGCCGCGCCAGCTTCAGCGTCAGGAGCAGCAGCGCGATCACCTGGCTGGTGAACGCCTTCGTGCTCGCGACGCCGATCTCGGGGCCGGCATGCAGGTAGATGCCGCCGTCGTCCTCCCGCGCGATGGTCGAGCCGACGACGTTCACCAGCCCCAGCGTCTTCGCCCCGCGCCGCTTCGCCTCGCGCATGGCGGCGAGGGTATCCGCCGTCTCCCCCGACTGGGAGATGACCACGCAGAGCGTCCGCGGCGTTATGATCGGGTTTCGGTAGCGGAACTCCGACGCGTACTCGACCTCGACCGGGATTCGCGCCAGCTCCTCGATCAGCAGCTCGCCGATCAGCGCCGAGTGCCAGCTGGTCCCGCACGCCGTGATGACGATGTTGTCGATGTTCAGCAGCTCGTCCTTGGTCAGGTTCAGGCCGCCGAGCTTGGAGAATCCGTCCTCGATCACGAGCCGGCCGCGCATCGTGTTCCCGATCGTCGTCGGCTGCTCGAAGATCTCCTTGAGCATGAAGTGCGCGAATCCGCCCTTCTCGATCATGTCGAGATCCCAGTCGATCTTGTTCACGCGCTTCTCGCGCGCGGTCGACTGGAGGTCGCACACCTTGTAGTCGCCGGCGGTGATCACCGCCATCTCGCCGTCGTCGAGGTACACCACGTCGCGCGTGTACTGCAGGATCGCGGCGACGTCGCTGGCGAGGAAGTTCTCACCGTCGCCGAGGCCGAGGAGGAGCGGGCTCCCCTTGCGCGCGGCGACGATCTTCCCCGGGTCGTCGCTGCTGACCACCGCGATGCCGTACGTCCCCTCGACGAGGTGCAGTGCGTCGATCACCGCCTCCTCGAGGTTGCCGTCGAACGCGGCCTCGATCAGGTGCGCGAGCACCTCGGTGTCCGTCTCCGACTCGAAGCGGTGGCCGTGCTGCTCGAGCATCGTCCGCAGCGCGCCGAAGTTCTCGATGATCCCGTTGTGGACCACGGCGATCGTCCCCGTGCAGTCGTGATGGGGGTGGGCGTTGCACTCGTTAGGCGCGCCGTGCGTCGCCCACCGCGTGTGCGCGATCCCGGTCATCCCGGCGATCGGGTCCGCCGTGACCACGCTCTCCAGCATCGCGATCTTGCCGACGGCCTTCCGCGTCTCCAGCCCCTTCCCGTTCATCAGGGCCACCCCCGCCGAGTCGTACCCGCGGTATTCGAGGCGCTTCAACCCCGAGATCAGGACCGGAGCTGCCTCACGGGGCCCAACGTATCCGACGATGCCGCACATGGTGTCCCTTGTTTCCGTGGTCTTCGCTGCCTTCAACGTCCGAGTGCGTCGAGCGGTACCCGCGACCGCGCGACCAGGTCCTTCGCTTCCGCTGCCGTCGGCGCCTCGGCGATGACCCGCACGATCGGCTCCGTTCCCGAGGGCCGCACGTGAACCCACCGGTCGCTCCACGACAGCCGCAGCCCATCCTGGCTGTCGGCCGACGCATCCGGAAACGCGCCCCGCAACGCCTCGTACACCGTCGTCAGGCTCGCATCCGGCCGGTCCAGCTTGTCCTTGACGATCGTGTAGCGCGGGTGGTCGCCGACGATCGACGACAGCGTCCGCCCCTCGTCCGCCAGCAACTGCAGCACGATCGCGATGCCTAACGGCGCGTCGCGCCCGAGGTGCAGCTCGGGCAGGATCACCCCGCCATTCCCTTCCCCGCCGATCGCGGCCTGCTCGGCCCGCATCCGCAGCGCGACGTTCACCTCCCCCACCGGGGCCCGGATGACCGGCGCCCCGGCCGCGATCGCGACGTCGTCCACCACCCGGCTCGTCGAGAGGTTGATCACAACAGGTCCGATGCGGTGCCGCAACACCAGCTTGGCGGCCAGCGCGAGCGTGTAGTCCTCGCCGATCGCCCTCCCGTTCTCCGCGACGAGCGCGAGCCGGTCGACGTCCGGGTCTACGGCCAGCCCGATGTCCGACCGGCTATCACGCACCAGCCCTTCGAGTTCCGTGAGGTTCTCCGGGATCGGCTCCGGCGGCCTCGGGAACCGCCCGTCGGGCTCGAGGTTGATCGCGGTCACCGTACACCCGAGCCGGTCGAGCAGCTCCGGGACGATGATCGCGCCGGCACCCCGGCAGCTGTCGAGCGCTACACGAAATTTCCGGGCCCGGATCTTCTCGACCCCGATGAACGGGAGCGCCAGCACCGCGTCGACGTGCCTGCTCACGGCGTCCCGGTCCGGGAGCACGTCGCCGAGCTCCTGCCATTTCGCCCGCGGCACCCCCGCCTCCATCATCGCGCGCATCGCCGTCCCCTCGACGGCGTCGAGGAACAGCCCGGTCGGCCCGATCATCTTCAAGGCGTTCCACTCGATCGGATTGTGGCTCGCCGAGATCATGATGCCACCCGCCGCATGGTGGTGCTCGACGGCGAGCTGCGTGGTCGGGGTGGTGGACATCCCGAGGTCGACCACCGTCGCGCCGACAGATTGCAGCGAGCCGACGACGATTCGATGGAACATCGGCCCCGACACCCGGCTGTCGCGCCCGACGACGACCAGCTTCGAGCGCCCCGATGCCAGCGCCCAGGCGCCGAACCCGGAGGCGAACTTCGCGACGATCTCCGGCGTCAGCGCCTCGCCGACACGCCCCCGGACCCCGGACACGCTCACCATCAACCCTTCGTACATCGATGCCTCCCTGCCGGTTCGTGATGGCTAATAATCGCGCGCTGCCTCGTCGCCTGACACCCCCGGGCCGCATCGCGCCGTTTTTACTTCAGGCGCCACGACTGCGTCTTTCCGCTGCAGTCCTCCCCCCGAACGCCGCGCCCCTTCGTGCAGCCCGCCAGCCGGTTCAATACCTGGTCCTTCCGCGCCAAGCTTGCGCTCCTCAGCGCCGGCGCGGTCGTCGTGACCCTGCTGCTCGTTCTCGTCCCGCTCTACCGCTCATCGGAACAGGAGCTCTCCGAGGCGCACGGGCGCCGGCTGCTCGCCATCGCGCGAACGACGGCCGCGATGCTTCCGGCGGACACGCTCGAGGCGGTCGCCGGCCCTGATGGCCGCGATGGGTCATCGTTCGCCTACGGCCGCGCCATGCTCAAGCGCCTCTGGGCGGCGAACGGCGGTGACGTCAGCCAGCTCGCCAATGGCCTCGCCGTGCTCCGCCGCGAAGGGGGCCGCTACCGCTATCTGGTACACTCCTCCTGGGCCGCCGGCCAGCCGCAGTACAACCGCCGCTGGACTCCTCCTCCCGCGCTCGCCGACTCGATGGCCGCGGGGCGCGGCGCATGGACCCGCGTCAACGAGGAGGGCATCGGGACGATGATCGTCGCTGTCGCCCCGGTCACCCACGCCGGCGGCACCATCGCCGGCTTCGTCGTCACGATGATGCGCACCGACGACATCGTCGCCAACCTGCGCGACCGGCTCGTCAAGTTCGCCGTCTATCCCGCCCTCGCGCTCGTCCTGGTGCTCTTCGGCGCCGACCTCGCCGCCCGCCGCCTGACGCGGGGCGTCGAGATGGTCGCCGAACACGCCGAGGCGGTCGCGCGCGGCCAGCTCCGCCACGACCTCGCGTTCCGCGGCAACGATGAGATCGGATCGCTCGCCGAGTCGTTCCGGAAGATGACCCACAGCCTCGCGGGACTCGTCCGCGACCTCGAGGTCGGCGCGACCGAGGTCGCCGCGACCGCCGAGGAGCTCGCGTCAGGCGCGCAGGAGATGAGCGCGTCCACCGAGGAGGTTGCCGCCGCCGCGCATTCGATCGCCGAGTCTGCGGCCGTCCAGACCGAGGGGATCGCGAAGATCGTCGGCGTGTCGTCGCGAGTCGTCGAGCGCGCGATCGAGACCGTCGCCCACGCGCGCACCGCGCAGGCCGCCGCCGACACGATGACCCTCTCCGCGCAGCGCGGTGTCGCCTCGGCCCAGGAAGCGCTCGACAGCATGGGCGCGATCACCGAGGTCACCAACGAGACGGTGCCCGCGGTCGAGGAGCTCGGGGAGAAGTCGCAGCGCATCGGCAAGGTCGCTGACACCATCGCCGCGATCGCGCGCCAGACGAACCTCCTCGCGCTCAACGCCGCCATCGAGGCCGCTCGCGCCGGCGAGCACGGGAAGGGCTTCGCGGTCGTCGCCGACGAAGTGCGCAAGCTGGCGGGCGAGACCGCGCGCGCGCTCGACACGATTCGAAAGCTCGCCGGTGAGATGCGCACCGCCTCGCTGCGCACGGGCGAGCGCATCACCCAGGTGAGCGACCGGGTGAACATCGGCGCCGAGGTGATTCGCGCTTCCGCCGCCGCGCTCACCCAGATCGGGCGCGAGATCGAGGAGAGCCGCCGCTCGGTCGCCCAGATCGTCGAGGCAGCCGAGTCGCAGCGGGGCGAGGCGGAAGGGCTCGCGCGCGAGATCGAGGCGATCTCCGCGGTCGCCGAGACGAACGCCTCCACCTCCGAGGAAGTCAGCGCTGTCGTGCAGGAGCAGACGGCCTCGATGAGTCACGTCACCGAGTCGAGCCAGCATCTCGCCGAAATCGCGTCCCGGCTGAAGTCGGCCATGTCCCGTTTCGCGATCTGACCGCTAACTTCAGGCGGTGACGGACCCTCTCGCGCTGCTTCCGCTCGCCGCCGCCTCGCGGGGCGGCTCGATCGACGGCATCCCGGCCTCCGCGCTCGTCGCCGCGGGACTCACCCTGCTCCAGCGGTCGGCACCCCTCGTGCGAGCGCTCGCCGGCAGGCGCGCAGCGATCCTCCTCCCGACGTCGCCCGCCTACCTCCTCGCCCTCGCCGCCAGCGAGGGCCGAGGTGCGGTGCTCATGAATCCCCTCGCCGCTCGACGCGAGCTCGCCTGCCAGATCGCCGATGGCGGCGTGGGTGCCGTGCTCACGATCTCGCCGCTCGCCGAGCGCCTCCCGCCGGAAGTGCCGCGAGTCCTGCTCGACGATGCGCCGCGCACCGCGACCGTGATCGCAGCCGGATCGAGTCGAACCGTCGATCTCGGATCGCATTTCGCCCTCGAGGTCGAGGGCGACCCCGACGCTCCGGGCAGCGCCGAGGAAGCCGCGATCGTCTACACCTCGGCGATGCTCGGACGCCCGCTCGGCGCCATCCTCACTCATCGCGGGCTCCTCGCGAGCGCGCGGGGAACGATCGACGTCACCGGGCTCACCGGCGACGACCGGGTCCTCGCCGCGCTTCCCTATTCCCACCTCTTCGGGCTCGTCGCAACCGCAATCTCCCCGTTGCTCGCCGGGGCCGGCGTGACGACGGCTCCGCGCTTCCGCGCGGGGCCCGTGCTCGACCTCCTCGAGGGCGGCGTCACGATGTTCGTCGGCGTGCCGGCGATGTTCATCGCCCTCCTCTCGGCGATCGAGCGCCGCGGAACTCCCTTCCGTGCCGCCGCGCTCCGCCTCTGCATCTCCGGCGGTGCGCCGCTCGACCCCGCGGTGCAGGACCGCTGGCTCGAGGCCACCGGTGTCGAGCTCCGCCAGGGCTACGGGCTGACCGAGGCGTCGCCGGTCGCGCTCGTCAACCGGTTCGACGCGCCTAACGCACGAGGCACGTTAGGCACGCCGTTCCCCGGCGTCGACGTGTCCATTCGCGACGTCACGACCTTCGCCCCGCTCGCCGACGGCGAGACCGGGGAGATCTGCGTCCGCGGCGGGATCGTCTTCGCCGGCTATCTGCGGGGGCCCGGCGCCCCCCTGCCGGCGGGGCTGGAGGTGCGCGACGGATGGCTGCGCACCGGCGACCTCGGCCTCCGCCGCCCCGACGGCAGCTTCGTCTTTCGCGGGGTCACCAAGGCGATGTTCACCCGCAACGGCTTCAACATCTACCCGCGCGAGATCGAGGCGGCCGCCCGCGAGCTCTCCGGCGTCGCCGCGGCGACGGTCACCGCCGTCTGCGACCCGGCCCACGAGAACGCCATCGCCCTCGCCGCAGCCGGGACGGTCACCGAACGGCAGCTCCGCGCCTGGTGCGAGGAGCGGCTCAGCGCCTACAAGCAGCCGTCGACGATCACCGTCGGACCGGTGCGTTAGGCGGGGATCCCCCCGCCCTCCACCGCCGAGAGGAATGCCTCGACGATCGCGGGATCGAACTGCTTCCCGCTGTTCTCGCGGATCTCCTCGACCGCCTCGACCGGCGACAGCTGCGCCGGCCGGTATGGCCGGGCGCTGGTCATCGCGTCGTACGAGTCGGCCACCGCGGTGATCCGTGCCTCGAGGGGGATCTCCGCGCCGGCGAGGCCGTCAGGCATCCCGCGCCCGTCCCACCGCTCGTGGTGCGAACGGACGATGCGCAGCGACAGCGGCGCCTCGCTGAGCAGCGGCCCAAGGATGCGCCAGCCGACGAGCGGGTGCGTCATGATGTGCGCATACTCCTCGTCGGTGAGCGGACCGGGCTTGTTGAGCACCGCCTCACGCACCCCGATCTTCCCGATGTCGTGGACCTGGCCGCCAAGCTCGATCTGCCGCACGATGTCGCTGTCGAGATTGAGGGCGCGCGCGATCGCCGACGAATAATGGCTGACGCGGATGGAGTGGCCGCGAGTATACGGATCCTTCACCTCGAGCGCCTCGGCCAGCGATTGCACTCTGGCCAGGAAGAGCTCCTCGAGCCGGCGCGCCTGCACCGCGACGCGCTCCTCGAGCCGGTCCTGGTAGTCGCGGTTCTCGAGGATCAGCCGCCGCTTCTCCAGCGCCTGCGACACCCGCGCTCGCACTTCCTCGAGGTGGAAGGGCTTCGTCAGGTAATCCATCGCGCCCATCGCCAGGCAGCTGACGGCGACTTCCACGTCGGCGACCGCGGTGATCATGACCACCGCGGTGTCGGGGTAGCGCGCGCGCGTCTGGCGCAGCAGTTCGATGCCGTCGATCTGCGGCATACGCAGGTCGGAGAGCACGAGCGGGATCGATTCCTTCTGCAGCACGGCCAGCGCTTCCGCACCGTTCCCCGCCTCACGGCAGGAGAAGCCATCGTTCTGCATCAGGTGCACGAGTACCTGCCGCAGCCGCGGCTCGTCGTCGACGACCAGGCACCGCGGTGCCTCCGCCGCGATGGACGCGGTGCTCAGCGGCATGTCCCTGCCCCTGCTTCGACGTCCATCAGCGGCGCTTCCACTTCAGCTTCCACTTCGGCATCCTCGAATTCTCTCCCTACTGCCCGGCGGCGACATTAGCTTTCCGTGCAACCCTTCACTGAGCTTCGGCATGACCCGCGTCTTCGAAGACGATCTCGCCTCCGGTTTCGGCACCCGCGCCATCCATGCTGGTCAGCGCCCCGAACCGCTCGCCGGCGCGATCATGACGCCGGTCTATCTCACGTCGACGTATGTCCAGGAGGGACTGGGCGAGAACAAGGGCTACGAGTACGCGCGCGGCAAGAACCCGACGCGCGAGGCGCTCGAACGAAACGTCGCCGCTCTCGAGGGCGGACGCCATGGGTTTGCCTTCGCCAGTGGCGTCGCCTGCGTCGACTCGATCATGAAGCTTTTCAAATCTGGCGACCACATCGTCTGCGGGGAGAATGTCTACGGAGGCACCTTCCGCCTCTTCGACCGCCTCCTGCAGCACATGGGGCTCTCGTTCAGCTACGTCGACACCCGCGACCCCCAGCACATCGCCGACGCGGTCACCGCGAAGACGGTCGCCATACTCGTCGAGACGCCGACGAACCCGCTCATGCGGATCACCGACCTCGCCGCCGCGGCGCAGGTCGCGACGAAGGCCGGCGCATACCTGATCGTCGACAATACCTTCGCCTCTCCGTTCTTCCAGCGGCCCTTCGAGCACGGCGCGCACATCGTCTTCCACTCGACGACGAAGTACCTCAACGGCCATAGCGACATGATCGGGGGGATCGCCGTCGTGAAGGACGACGACCTCGCGACCAGACTGCAGTTCATCCACAACGCCGCCGGCGCCGTCCAGGGCCCCTTCGACTCGTGGCTCGCGCTGCGCGGAACGAAGACGCTGCACCTGCGGATGCCGCGTCACGACGAGAACGGGCGACGGATCGCGGGCTGGCTCGCCGAGCGACTCGGCCACGAGCGTGTCATCTATCCCGGGCTTCCCTCACACCCGCAGCACGCGCTGGCGAAGAAGCAGATGACCGGGTTCGGCGGGATGATCTCCATCGACGTCGGCACGAAGGAGCGGGCAGCCACCGTGCTGTCGCGCGTGAAGGTCTTCTCCCTTGCCGAGTCGCTCGGCGGCGTGGAGTCGCTGATCTCGCACCCGGCGATGATGACCCACGCGTCGGTCCCCGCCGAGCGCCGGGCCGCGCTCGGGATCACCGATGGCATCGTCAGGCTCTCCTGTGGCGTCGAGGACGTCGCCGATCTCCTCGGCGACATCGAGCAGGCGCTGAAGGGGCTGTAGGACAACGACACTTTGCTGCCGCCGGATCGTAAGGGCTCAATCCTCCACCGGAGCATGCCGTGCCCGACCGACAGATCCTGACCCAGATCTCCCCCCGCGCCTGGGAGCACCCGGCCGACCGCGCCGCGCTGAACACGCTGCGCTCGCTGCCGGGGTTCGACGAGGTACTGCGGAAGGCGCTCTCCGTCCTCGGGGAAACGGGCATTCGCCAGATCTTCCTCGCCAACGCCGTGAAGGTCGGGCCGACGCAGCGCCCCGCGCTCGATGCGATGTACGGCGAGGTTCTGCAGACCCTCGACGCACCGATGCGCTACGAGCTCTACGTCTCGCAGAACCCGGAGGTGAACGCCTACTGCATCGGCTTCGACAAGCCGTTCATCGTCGTGAACTCGTCCATGATCGAGCTGCTCGAGCCGGAGGAGCGGCGCGCGATCCTCGCCCACGAAGTCGGGCACGCGATGAGCGGGCACGCGGTCTACACCACCCTCGCGCTGCTCTTCCTCCTCGTCGGGACCCGCTTCCTTCCCTGGCTCGCCGGGATCGCGCTCCTGCCGATCGAGCTCGCGCTCTTCGAGTGGTACCGCAAGGCGGAGTTCTCCGCCGACCGCGCCGCGCTCCTCGGCTCGCAGGATCCGCGAGCGACCATGAGCGTTTACCTCAAGCTCGCCGGCGGGCATCGCCACGACGACCAGACGGACCTCGATGCCTTCCTCGTCCAGGCCGCCGAGTACGAGGAGCAGGGTGACATCGCCGACCATGTCTGGAAGATCCTGAACACGGCGTTCCGCACGCACCCGTTCGCGACGGTTCGCGCGGCCGAGCTGCAGCGCTGGATCATGGCCGGCGAGTACGACCGCATCGTCCGCGGCGAGTACCAGCGGCGCACCGAGGAGCCGCGGCCGCTGGGCGATGACTACGCCGAGGCCGGGGACTATTATCGCCGCCAGGCGAAGGACGCCATGGAGACGGTCACCGACGTCCTCGCCCGCGCCCGCGATGCCTTCAACGAGCGAAGGGCCCGCCGCGAGTGAAGCTCCTCCTGATCGGGGGCGGGGGGCGCGAGCATGCCCTCGCCTGGAAGCTCCGGCGCGACGATCCGTCGCTCGAGATCATCGCCGCCCCCGGGAATCCGGGCATCGCCGCCATCGCGCGCTGCGTCCCGGTCGGCGCGACCGACCTCGTCGCCCTGCTCGAGCTGGCGCGCAACGAGGATGTGGACGTCGTCCTCGTCGGCCCAGAGGCTCCCCTGGCGGCGGGGCTCGTGGACCTCTTCCGCGGCGCCGGGGTCCCGGTATTCGGCCCGACCCGCCGCGCTGCCGAGATCGAAACGTCGAAGCGCTTCTCCAAGGACCTCATGCTCCGCGCCGGCGTACCGACCGCCCGCGCGGAGCACTTCACAGATCCGGTCGCCGCGAAGGCCGCCGTCAGGCGCTTTGGCAGCCCTGTCGTCATCAAGGCGAGTGGCCTGGCCGCCGGCAAAGGCGTCATCGTGGCTGGGAGCATCGCGGAGGCGGATGCCGCGATCGACATGATGCTCCGCGACGGGGCCTTCGGCGCGGCCGGCGAAGAGCTCCTCGTCGAAGAGTTCATGGAAGGCGAAGAGCTGTCTCTGTTTGCGATCACGGACGGGCGCACGTTTCTTCCCATGCTCCCGGCGCAGGACCACAAGCGCCTCCTCGAGGGTGACGCCGGCCCGAACACGGGCGGGATGGGGGCCTACGCACCAGTCACCATCGGGAGCACCGAAGTCGTCGACTCCGTGTGCTCCCGGATCATCGGCCCGACGCTCGAAGCACTTCGGGAGCAGGGACGCCCGTTCGCTGGGCTGCTCTACGCGGGACTGATGCTGACGAGGGACGGGCCGAAAGTCGTCGAGTTCAACTGCCGTTTCGGCGACCCGGAAACCGAGGCGATCCTTCCGCTCATGCGCAGCAGCCTCCTCGATCTCGTCGTCCGAGTCGCGGTTGGCGACTCGCTCGAGGGGACACCGCCGATCGAGTGGGAGGCGCGCCACGCCGTGACTACGGTCGTCGCCGCGGCCGGGTATCCCGAGGCGCCGGTGGCTGGCACCGTGATCCAGCTTCCCGTGGTCCCGCCGGACGTCCATGTCTTTCACGCCGGCACCCGGCTCGGCGCCGGCGAATCGCTGATCTCCGCGGGGGGGCGGGTGCTCGCCGTGACGGCGGTGGGCGACACCCTCCACGAGGCAGCGGAGCGGAGTCGCGGCTACGCCCGCTCGGTCGGTCTGGAGGGAAAGCAGCTGCGCGGCGACATCGGCTGGCGTGAGCTGAGCCGCGGTGCCCGAGCTTCCTGAGACGGAGACGATCGCTCGCGACCTCGACGCGAGCATCGCCGGCCGGTGCATCGTCTCCGTCGTGGTGACGAAGTCCGACGTGCTGCGTGAGGTCTCCGCTGCCGAGCTTCTGCGACGCCTCCCGGGCGCGACGATCTCCCGATGCTGGCGGCGCGCCAAGCTGGTCGTGCTCGACCTCGACATCGGAGATCGCCTCGTCGTCCAGCCGCGCTTCACCGGCGCCCTCCTGATCGACGACGGCACGCTCGCGGAATCGGAGCGGCGGTTCTCGACGCTCGCCCTCACGCTCGACGACGGCCGGCTCCTCCACTACCGCGACATCCGGCGGCTGGGTACGGTATCGCTGATGTCCCCGCCCCGATTCGCGAGCTATTCCGCGGCGTTGGGCGTGGAGCCCCTTGACCCGGCGTTGTCCGCAGAGCGATTATCGGTCCTTCTTCGGGGTTCGCGTCAGGCAGTCAAGAAGGTACTGATGGACCAGCGGGTGGTCGTGGGGATCGGCAACATCTACGCGAACGAGGCGCTCTGGCGCGCCGGGATCGACCCCTCCCGGGAGGCTCGCTCGCTCTCGTCGGGCGAGAGCGAGGCACTCCACCACGCCATCGTCTCGGTGCTGACCGAATCGATCGAGGCGCGGGGCACCAGCTTTCGCGACTATCGCGACGCGAGCGGCGGGAGGGGCGGCTTCGTCGAGAAGCTCGCGGTCTATGGGCGCGGTGGGCTGCCCTGCCCCCACTGCGGCGCACGGCTGGTCGCGACCCACGCGATCGACGGCCGGTCCACCGTGTTCTGCGCCCGATGCCAGGAATGAGGCGCCGCGTTTCCGACTTCCTCGCGCCGACGAGCGAGGAGCAGGTCGCGGTGATGCGCGATGACGTGCGCTCGCGCTGCGAGGATCGCCCCGGCGTCTACCGCATGACCTCAGCCGACGGGGAGATCGTCTACGTCGGGAAGTCGAAGCGCGTGCGCACCCGGCTCCTCAGCTATTTCCGCTGCGGGCCCGGGGAGAAAGGCGCGCGGATCGTCCGCAACGCGGCATCGATCGACTGGGAGTACACGCCGAGCGAGTTCGCCGCGCTCCTCGCCGAGCTGCGGCTGATCAAGAAGCTGCGCCCGCGGCTGAACGTCGCCATGAAGCGGGACGCGCGGCACTTCGCCTTCATCAAGGTCACGCGTGGTCCGGCGAGCAAGCTGCTGGTCGTGCGTGGCGCGGGCGACGAAGCGGCGGACGTCTACTACGGCCCGTATTACGGCGCTGAGCGCGTGAACGAAGCGGTGCGCGAGCTGAACGACGCACTCGGGTTGCGGGACTGCGGGACTGACCGTCGGATGCACTTCGCCGACCAGCCGGAGCTGTTCGAGCTCGCCCCGCGCACGCCGGGATGCCTGCGCTACGAGATCCGGAAGTGCCTCGGCCCCTGCGTCGGCGCGTGCACCGTCGACGAATACGGGAGCCGGGTGCGGATGGCTCGCTCGTTCCTCGAGGGGGTCGACGACTCGCCACTCGAGACGCTGCGCGCGGAGATGCTCGCCAGCAGCGAGCGCATGGAGTTCGAGCGCGCCGCGTCGCTGCGCGACAAGCTGGCGCGACTCGACGGGTTGCGCGAGCAGTTCATCCGCTTCCGCTTCGCCGTCGAAACGCTCTCGTTCCTCTACCCCGTCGCCGGCCACGACGGCGACGACCGCGTGTACCTCATCCGCCGCGGGCGCGTGCGTGCCGAGCGCCCCCTGCCGAAGACCCCCGCCGAGCGCGCCGAGCTGCTCGCGCTCGCCGACGACGTCTTCAACGGGGTCGAGTTCGAGGGCGCGGCGGTTCCGACGCACGAGATCGACGAGCTGCTGCTGCTGTCCTCGTGGTTCCGGCGGTTCCCATCCGAGATGGAGCGGACGGAACGGCACACCGTCGCCAGGGCGAAGCGGAAGCTGCGAACCGCCTAACGGCGCTTGCGGGTGAGGATCGTTCCCCGGCAGGTCGCGGCGCCGCACGAGCAGGGGTAGCGGCGCTTGGCGGCCGGGGTATGGCGCTCCTCGAGCACGTAGGCGTAGTCGTAGGCGAGCTCCTCTCCGGGCGCGATGTCGCGGATCGCCTCGATCCAGATCCGCTGGCCCTCGACCACCGCGTCGCAGTTCGGGTCGCACGAATGATTGATGAAGCGCGCCTCGTTCCCGTCGACCGCGGCATCGATCACGACGTCGTCATCGATCGCGAAGAGGAACGTGTGGTGCCGTTCACCCGGGACGTCCGGATAACGCGCGTCCGCTTCCGCCGGGGTCAGCCGGGCGCCGGCGTATTCGATCAGCCTCGTTCCCGCCGCGATCGGACGAGTCGCGAATGCGCCGAGTCCCTGCATCGGTGACGGGCGGATCTCGAAGGGAAGTGTGTCGTGCGACACCGGTCGGTCGATCTGGCGAGTCTCTTGCACAATTGGCCGGTCAGAAGCCGTGCACGAGGCACATGCACGGATGGTCAACGCATCGAATGGAGGCCGGCATGGCCACCACCTGGCAACCCACAACGATCGTGCAGTGCGTGAGCGTCCGACCCTGGCTCACCTACCCCGGGTGCGACGAGCCCGGGGGATGCCACGACCTGACGTTAGGCAGGATCTATTCCCTCCTCGGCGTCGAGGCGAACGGCTCCTTCTACCGCATCGTCGACGACTCCGGCGACGACTTCCTGTACCCCGCCTCGCACTTCCGGGAGCTCTGAGCGAGCGCCGCTGACGGGCTCATCCCGCCGCGAGGGGGACGAGCGCGGCCGCCGCGCGCCCATCGGCAATCGTCAGCACGGCGGCGCTCGGCTGGAGATCGAAGCGCCGCGCCCCCGCTGCTCCCGGATTGACGATCAGCTGCTCTCCGATGCGTGCGACGAGCTGCCGATGGGTGTGCCCGAACACGATGACATCCGCATCATACTTCGCGGCGAGGCGCTCCGGGCTCGGCGAGCCGACCTCGTGGCCATGGCTCACGTGGATGCGTACCCCGTCCACGGTGATGTCGATCGCTTCGCGCAGGAGCCTGCGTCCGGGCGCGTCGGTATTGCCGTACACCGCATGCACCGGCGCGATCATCCCGAGCTGCTCGAGTATCTCGTCGGGACCGACATCGCCCGCGTGCAGTATCAGCTCGACGCCGTCGAGGGCCTGAAACAGCTCGGGCCGCACCATCCCGTGCGTATCGGAGACCAGTCCGATTCGGCGCGCTTCACCGGCCCTCATCGGTGTCCGGCATGGATTGCCGCGATCCCGAAGGTCAGCGGCCACCAGGACACGTCGGCGAATCCGGCGCTCCGCATGCGACTCGCCAACTCTTCCTGCGGGGGAAAGTGCGCGACCGATTGCGGGAGGTACTGATACGCCGTGCGATGACCGCTGATCATTCCGCCGATGATGGGGAGAATGTGGTGGAAGTATGCGTGATACGCGGCGCGCACCAGCCGGGAGCGCGGGGTCGTGAATTCGAGGACGACCAGCCGTCCGCCCGGCGCGAGGACGCGTCGTGCCTCACGCAATCCGGCATCCAGATCGGCGAGATTGCGGGCACCGAACGCAATGATGGCGCCGGCAACGCTGGAATCGCGCAAGGGAAGGCATAGCGCATCAGCCACGACCGCCGACACGGCCTTCGCCGACACCTTGGCACTTCCGGCGCGGAGCATCGGCTCGGCGAAGTCGGCGGCTACCACGCGACCTCTGAACCCGTCCGTCCGGGCGAGTGCCGCCGACACGTCCATCGTCCCCGCACAGAGGTCGAGATACGTTGCCGTCGGGTTGCGCGGCCAGCGCAGCGCTGCGATCGCCGCGCGTCGCCACCGGCGATCGATGTTGAGGCTCAGCAGGTGGTTGAGCAGGTCATAGCTCGGCGCGATCTGCTCGAAGACCGTCCGCACGTATTCCCGCTTTCGCTTCCCGCCAGCAGCTGCCGCAGCCGCTGGAGAGGGCTCCGGCGAGCGGCGCGGGTCAATCCGTGTCGGCGACATCGAGGAAAGCTCGTCACCCTGCGGGAGCGCGGCAAGCAGGCGGACATATCCGCGCTGGCCGCTGCGTGGCATTCGGGCTAGTTTGCTCGCGCGGCAGAGCCGCCAAGCATGAGCTCCTCACTCGACCTCCAGAATCTCCCCGACGCCGACGTCGTCGCCCTCGCTCAGCAGGGGCGCGAGGTTGCGTTCCGGGAATTGATCCGGCGCTACGAGCGACCGGTCTTTTCGCTCGTCTACCGGATGTGCCGGGACCGCACGACGGCGGAGGATCTTGCCCAGGAAACCTTCATCAGGGTCCTGAACAACATCGACAAGTACGACCCGGCCTTCAAGTTCTCGAGCTGGTTGTTCAAGATCGCGAACAATCTCGCGATCGATCATCTGCGCCGCCGGCGCGTCGCGACGATCAGCATGGATGGCGCGCCCGATGCCACGACCGCCTCCCAGATCGAGGCAACCTCGTTCGAGCTGGCGTCCCATGGCGAATCGGCGCTCGATGCCCTCGAGGCCAAGGAGCTCGGGAGCGCGATCGAGCGCGCGATCTCGAGGCTGCGCCCGGAGTACCGCGCATGCATCATGCTCAGGCACGTCGAGGACCGGTCATACGAGGAGATCGCCGCGACCCTCGACCTGCCCCTCGGTACGGTGAAGACCTACATCCACCGCGCGCGGCACGAGCTGCGAAAGGCACTCGAGGATGCGCGATGACCCACGAGCACCCCGTGACTCCGGTCACCCCAGTCGCGGACTTCGCTGAAACCATGGCTGAGCCTCGCCCGTACAGCGCCGTGGAGGACATACAGTGATCAATCGCCATCTGCTTCCCAACGAGATCGACCTGCTGGTTGACGGCGACGTCGGTTTCGGCGTCGCGCCGCTCCGGGCGCACGTTCGCCAGTGCGCCGACTGCCGCGCCAGGGTCGACGACGCACTTGTCGTCGTGAACGCGCTCGAGGAGATTCCGCATCTCGCGCCCTCCTCGCTGTTCACCGATCGGGTGATGTCGCAGGTCCAGGTCTTCCAGCCATGGCACGTCGCCGCGCGCGATACGGTCACCCGCTTCGTTCCCCGATCGCTGCCGGGTCGGATCGCCGCCGGGGCGATCGGGGCGGTCGCGGCGTCGGTGCTCGGGATGGTCTCGCTGTGGATCGGCAGCCGCGTCGGCGTGCTCACCTTCGTCTCCGGGACCGCTTTCCAGCGAGGCCGCGAGATCGCAACCAGCGTGGCTGAAGGGATCATCGGTGCGGCGTTCGGCCCGGCTGCGCTCGACGTGCTTCGCGCAATGGGCACCGCCGGCCTGGTCGTCTCGACTATCGTTCTTGCCCTGGGTGCGACCGCCGCTGTGCTTGGCGTCCGGCGCCTCGCCACCGCCTCTTCCCGCCGATCCGGAGGTATGTGATGCGACCCGCATCGTGCACCCTGCTGCTCGCGATGTCCCTGCTGAGCGCACCGCTTGCGGCGCAGGTTCGTGTGAACGTGAACGTCACGCCGCCGGCGCCCCCCGCCCCCGGTGTCGAACGGGTGCAGATCATCCGGGGCGCCGGGCTCAACGATCGCGGGAGGTGGCCGGACTCGCTCGACGCGCGTGAGCTCAAGCTCCTCACGGACAGCATCACGCTGCTCGCCAACGAGATCACGAAGGCGCAGCTGGCGGGCGACGCGAGCAGGCGGCTCGGACAGCTCCAGGGTCGGCTCGGGGCCCTGGAGGGTCGTCTTGGGGCGCTACACGGACGCCTCGGGTCGCTGCAGGGTCGGCCTGGGCGGATGGAAGTGCGGGTCGGGGATCTGCCGCAACCCCCGGTTCCCCACGCCGCCCCAGCCCTCTCGCCGAAGCAGCTCACGAAGCTCCTCAAGCAGGTGAGCAGCGACCCGCATGGAGCGAAGCTGCCGCCGCAGGACAGTATCGTCAGGGGCAACTTCGCGGTCGGGCCGGCGATGTCGGTCGGCCGGGTGGCCAGCCTCGGTACGCTCGATGTCTTCGGCACCGTGAACGGCGACGCGGTCGCGCTCGATGGCGACGTGATCGTCCACCGGGGCGCGCACGTGACGGGTGACGCGCTGTCGATCGGGGGCACCGTCAGGCTCGACGGGGGGACGGTCGACGGTGAGATGCGGTCGCTCGACCGCGCGGTCACGCCGACCCAGGCCGCGGCGGCCTCCTCCTCGGGGTTCCTCTCGATCCTCGACCAGCTGCAGCGGACCATGGGCGCGCTCGTCGTGATGGTGCTGCTCGGATTCGGCGCGATGGTATTCGCCGAGGATCGCCTGCGCGTCGTCTCGTCGGCGATCGAAACACGCTTCGGCAAGTCGCTGTTCGCCGGCATCCTGACAGAGGTCTCGTTCATCCCGGCGCTCGTGCTGGCGGTGGTGCTCCTCGTCATAACGATCATCGGCGTCATACTGCTGCCGGTGGCGATTCCGGGGATGTTCGTCGTCGGCGCGCTGTTGACGGTGCTCGGATTCCTCGCGGTCTCGCGCGTCGCCGGGCAGGCGCTGACCCGCCGTGCCGCGACGGTCAGCGTGCGCGGTGCGGAGCTCCGGTCGATGCTTGCCGGACTGTTCTTCTTCTTCGGATTGTGGGTCGCCGCCGCGGTGCTCAACTGGGTGCCGGTACTCGGCTCGCTCCTCCACGCGCTCGCCTTCGTCGTCACCTGGGCCGCGGCGACGGTCGGCCTCGGTGCCGCGGTCATAACGCGCGGCGGCGGTCGGCCGGCGACCGTCCCGGTGGTGGCCGCGCCCGAAGGGTCCGAGCTCGGTTGGCAGACGCCGACGCCGATCAGTGGCATCGCTGCGGCCCGCCGTCAGGCGACCAACACCCCGGAGGTCTGATGCGCCCCGCGACGTTGTCCCTCGCCCTCACCGCGGCGTTCGTTCCCATGGCGGCAGGCGCGCAGCAATGGCGGACGATCGAGTCGGCGCGGCAACTGACGAACACCGCGCCAGCGACGGTGAACGTGAGCTTCGCCGGAGGGAAGTTCGAACTCCGTCCGCTCCCCGGCCCGCTGCTGTACCAGATGCAACTCCATTACGACGAGCAGGTCGCCGATGCCGTGCACGAGTTCGACGCCGGCAACCACCGCCTGACGCTGGGGATGAGCCACGCGAACATGGGGTGGCGGGCGCTGCGCGCGATGAAGGACAACGAGGGCGGGCGCATGACCCTCGGCCTCAACCCGTCGGTCCCGATCGATCTCGACCTCGAGCTCGGTGGGGCGCAGGCGGAGGTCGAGCTGGGCGGGATGCGGGTGAAGAACCTGAAGCTGAAGATCGGGCTGGCCGGCGGAAGGTTCAGCTTCTCCTCGCCCAACCAGGCGGAGATGGAGAAGCTCTCGCTCGACGTCGGGCTCGGGGGCGTCGAGTTCGAGAACCTCGGCAACGCGAACGCTGCGGAGATCGACGTCAACGGCGGGATGGACGGCATCAATCTCGACTTCGGCGACAGCGTCATGCGGAACGTGACGATCAACGCGGACGTCGCGTTCGGTGGATTGAAGATCCGCATCCCGAATTCGGTCGGCGTGACGATACGCGAGGAGACGAAGCTCGGCAGCTTCAAGCCCCAGGGGTTCACGAAGGTCAATGGCGCGTGGTTCACCCCGAACTGGAATCAGGCGTCGAAGCATGTGACCATCGTCGCGAACACCGCGATGGGTGGGCTCGAGGTCGAACACGCGGCTCCCTGACACGCTGGCCCGCTGATTGCCCCCAGTCGCGGGCATGAAACGGGATCCTCTTACAGTCGGCGGGTATCGCGTCTGGCCGCTGGTGAAGAAGACGGGCCGCGAGATCATGGACGACAACGTCCTCGGTCTCGCCGCGCAGACCGCATACTACTTCTTCTTCTCGCTCTTCCCGCTCCTGCTCTTCGTGGCGCCGATGCTGGCGCTGGTCGGCAACAAGCAGCAGATGGTGAACTGGCTCGTCGGCCATCTCGCGGCCGCGGTGCCCGCCAGCGCGATGGCACTCGTCCAGGGGGTGGTGAAGGACGTCGTCCTGAGCCCGAGCGCGCCGGCCGCCATCTCGGTCGGCGCGCTGCTCGCGGCATACGCCGGGTCGAACATCTTCGGGGCGATGATGGGTGCGCTGAATACCGCGTACGACGTCAGGGAAACGCGCCCATGGGTGCGGCAGCAGCTCCTCCGCCTGGTGGCGCTGGTCGTCGCCGGGGTCGTGATGATCGTGGCGACCGCGATCATGCTCGGCGGCGCGCAGGTCGCCGACTGGCTGGGAAGCGCGCTCGGGCTGAGCAGCGCCTTCACGAATCTCTGGAAGGTCGTACAGGTGCCGGTCGCCCTCGCGATCCTCGTCGGGGCGGCCTGGCTGGTCTACTACTTCCTGCCTAACGTCAAGCAGCGGCCGATCCACGTCCTCGTCGGCGCGATCGTCGCGACGGTGCTCTGGGTGATCGTCACCCTGGTCTTCCGGGCATACGTCGCGAACTTCGGATCCTACAACAAGACGTACGGGGCGATCGGCGGGGTGATCGTGCTCCTCACCTGGATGTACCTCTCGATGCTCGTCCTCCTCGCCGGCGGGGAGCTGGCCTCGGAGCTGCACTGCGGCACCGCGCGCGCGGAACCCGAGCGCGGGGCGAGCTACGCCGGGCGCATTGGGACGCAGGGGCGTCCGGGCGCGCCGAGCACGGAGCGCATCGAGCGCGCGCAGCCGCTAGCGGCGCGCGGTCCTGAGTAGCACCCTCGCATCGCGGCTGAGGCCGAGCAGCGCGGCGGCACTGCCGTCGCGCACCGCGATCTCGATCAGTCCACTCGACCCGACGAGGGCGAGCGGGGCGCCGGGCGCCACGTCGGCATAGGTGCGGAGCACGGGAAGGCGGAGCGTCCCGACCTCCACGATCCCGCCGTGCGCGGCGAGCAGGTTGGTGACGGCATTGCCGAAGCGGTCGACCGTCAGGACGACCCCCTCGATCGCTCCATCGGCGAGGCGGCGGGCCTCGCGGGTTCGCCGGATCTCCGGATCGCTGACCGGCCCGCCGAGCGCGTCGAGGTGCGAGCCGGCGGCGAGCAGCGCGGCTGCCGGGGCAAACACGTCGCGCCCGTGAAAGGTCGGCGCTGCGCCCGGCGGCACGGGCAGTTCGACCGCCCTCGCCCCCGCGAGCAGCAGTGCGGGTGAGAGGAGGCCGTTGTCCGGCCCGACGAGAAAGCGCCCGTCGCTCTCGACGGCGAGCGGACGGCGCGCCGACCCGACCCCGGGATCGACGACCGCGAAGTGGACGGTGCCGCCGGGGAACTTCCGCCAATAGCGCGCGAGTGCGAGCCGGCCGGCCTCGATGTCGTGCGCCGGAACGTCGTGCGCGACGTCGACGATCAAGGCCTCGGGGGCGCGCGACAGCAGCGTGCCCTTCACCTCGGCGACGTAGCCGTCGGCCGTTCCGAAGTCGCTGAGCAGGGTGATGATCCGGCGCATCTCAGACAGATCTGCGCTTCCACCCGCCGGTGCGCCAGAGGACCATCATCGCGACCGCCCGGCCGACGGCGGTGAGGGAGATCGCCCACCACAACCCCGACGTTCCCCAGCGGGCGACGCTGAGCAGGGCGAGGGGGATGCGGAGGGCGGTGATCGCGGTGGACGTGATCATCGGGGGGAAGGTCGCTCCCGCCCCGCCTAACGCCCCCTCGAGCACGATCTCCGCCGTGATGAACAGCTGCGACCAGGCGGCGATTCGCAGGTAGCGCCCGCCCTCGGCGATCACCAGCCGGTCGCTCGTGAACAGCCCGGCGAGCTGCTCGGCCCAGAGCGACTGCGCGGCGAAGACGGCGACGCCGAGGATGCTGACGAAGCCGACCGACACCCACCCCGCGCGCTCGGCGCGGGCGGTATCGCCGGCGCCGAGGCTCTGGCCGACGATCGCCGCGACCGCCGCGGCAACGCCGACGCCGACCATGAACAGCCAGCTCTCGACGCGGTGGCCGATGCCTAACGCGGCGAGCGCCGGTGTGCCGAACGGCGTGGCGATGCGGGCGATCACGACGTAGATGAGCGAGAAGAAGACGCCGGTCGCCGCCGTCGGGAGCCCGACGCGCACGATCGAGGCGATCGCCCCCCAGCGCGGCGCGGCGATGACCAGCATCCGGCGGCGGCGGAGGATCACCAGCCCGATCACGAACACCACCCCCCTCGTGGCGAGCGTCGCGATCGCCGCCCCGCGGATCCCGAGCGCAGGGGCGCCAAGCAGCCCGAGGATGAGGACCGGATCGAGGACGAGCGTCGCGACGACCGACGTCGAGAGGAGCAGGAAGGGCGTTCGCGTGTCGCCAGCCGCGCGGAAGGTCGCGTCGACGACGAAGAACCCGAAGATCAGCGGCGCGCCGAGCAGGTAGGTGCCGAGATAACGCACCCCGAGCACCGTCACCTCCGGCGGGGTCGCCATCAGCGTGAACAGGGTCGGCAGGAGGGCGAGTCCGATCGCCGCCATCGCCGCCCCGAGGACCACCGCGAGGAAGAGCGCGTCTCCGCCTGTGCGTGCCGCCTCGGCAGGCTTCCCTTCGCCGTGCCGCCGCGCCGCGACCGCCGTCAGCCCGACGCTCACCATCTCGGCGACCGAGACGATGAGCCAGATCCAGAAGATCGCCGCGGTGACCGCGGCCAGCCCCGCCGACCCGATCCTCGTGCCGACCCAGTAGGCGTCGACCGAGGAGAAGATCGTCATCAGGAGCATCGACGCGACAGCCGGGAGCGCGACCCGGATGATCGTCGTCCCCAACGGACCGGTGACCAGCGAGCGTCCGCCGGCCGCCGCGACGTGCTCGGCGGTGATGTAGAGCGTTCCCCCGTCGTGCGGCTCCATCGGCAGGGCGGCCGCGGAGACGTGCTCCGCCGGCCGCGCGTCGGCGGCGCCCGGCGGGGGAAGCATCAGGCGCCGGGTGAGCCGGCTCCAGCCGCCGCGGCGATGCCGGCGGTGACGGCGGCGGCGATCCTGCCTAACGCGATGGCCGGCGCCGACCGCGGGTCGGCGACGACGATCGGCGCGCCCGTGTCTCCGCCCTGCGCCACGTTCGGCGCGAGCGGGATCTGCCCGAGGAGCGGGAGCTCCAGCTCGTCGGCGAGGCGCTGGCCGCCGCCGCTCCCGAACAGCGCCGTCGGCTTGCCGCAGTGCGGGCACTCGAGCCAGCTCATGTTCTCGACTATCCCGAGCACCGGCACGCCGACGCGCTGGAACATCTTCGCGCCGCGGAGCGCGTCCCCGACCGAAACCTCCTGGGGCGTCGTGACGATGATCGCGCCATGCACGTTGGTCGCCTGGACGAGGGAGAGCTGTGCGTCGCCGGTGCCCGGGGGCATGTCGACGAGCAGGTAGTCGAGCTGTCCCCAGTCGACGTCGCCGAGAAACTGCGTGATGATCTTCATCACGATCGGCCCGCGCCAGATCGCCGGCTGGTCGCGCTCGATGATGAAGCCGAGGCTCATCACCTTCACGCCGTGCGCGTCGAGCGGGATGATGCGGTCGCCGATGACGCGCGGCGCCTCGTTCACTCCCATCATGCGCGGGATGTTCGGGCCGTAGATGTCGGCGTCGAGGATGCCGACCTTCGCACCACCGGCAGCGAGCGACACGGCGAGGTTGACGCACACCGTCGACTTGCCGACGCCGCCCTTGCCGCTGGAGACGGCAATGATCCGCCCGAGCCGGGGGTAGGCGACGGGCGCGGGGACCGAGCCGCGCGGCGCCTGCGCCCGCGGCGCCGCGTCCATCACCGGAAGCGACCGCCCGCCCGACGGGGCGCCGGGC
>DASZNJ010000204.1:0-5918 GCA_035551575.1 Gemmatimonadaceae bacterium | reverse complement strand
AGGGCACAGGAGGCAGGGCACAGGAGGCAGGGGGCAGGAGGCAGGACCCACGGCCACGCGGCAGTGCCGTGGTTCTGGCCCCTCGTGGCTGTGGATCCTGTCGTGTGCTGCCTGCCTCCTGTCCCTGCAGCATGTCCCAGTGGTCGGAGCAGCCTGCCGAGTTGCCTTCATGGTCGGGCGGTTCTGCCTCATAAGGCAGTCAGAAGGCAGTCACGAGGCGCGAGGCAGTGGCCGCCACCCCCGAGCATCACGCCTCAATAGAACTGCCGCAGCTCGATGCGCGTGTTGTTGAGCGCGACGCCGTAGAAGCGCACCTGATCGCCTTGGCGGAGGTTCTGGAAGCGGTTCAGGTCCGCGCGTGTCGGGCTGTACGGCATCGATACCGTCACGACGTAACCCGTCCCGCCGTCGATGGTGAACAGGCCGTTCTGGATGTCCACCTGCCTGACGGTGCCCTGGAACGACTGGACGTTCCCCGAGCCCGTTCCCGAGCCGCCATTCTGCACCGACTGGGTGACCTGGATCGAGTCGGTGTAGTAGCTCCCGTTCCCATTGTCCTGGATCCGGGCGACCACCTGGTCGCCGTTCTCGAGGGCGGTCACCGGGTAGTTCTGGTTCTGGTAGATCACCCGGGTGTTGTTGTCGTAGCGCACGCCGACGGTTTGCCCGTTCGACTGGATGATCCCGATCTGCTGGTTCCGGGTATCGACGCCCTGGATCGTCCCGGCGAGCTCGTTGCCGCCGCCACCGAGGACGCTGCCGAGGATGTTGCCAAGCCCCGAGTTCGCGCACGCGCTCATCGCGATCAGGGCGAGCGCGACCGTGGTGGTGCGGGCCGCGCGTTGAAGGACCGTCATGGTGCTCTCCGGTAGAGTTCGAATCCCGGATTAGCAATCGGGGTGCCGCGCACCCCCGGGTCAGTCGTCGAGCGCGGTCAGCGAGACGGTGGCGTGACCTGCGTCATCATAGAACAGCGAGACGCGCCAGGGCTGGCAGCAGACCTGGCAGTCCTCGACGTAGTCCTGGGTGTTGCCGCTTCCCGGATCGAGCCCGATCTGGACGCTCTCCCCGCAGTACGGACAGACGACGAGTGCCTCCATCTCGGCGGTGCCGTCGCCGAGGGGGAATGCCTCGTCGAGCTCGGCCTCGAGCTCGGGGTCGTCGGTGCCGTCGGATTCGAAGGCACCGGACAGGTCGTCGGAGAAGCGCATGATCTGATGATACAGTGTGCGACCGGATCGCGCGCCGGAGTGGCCGTGGCGCGTCGCAGCGGACAGATTGCGGTGATCCACCCCCATTCGGGTGCAGCGCTCAGTTCACCGTTCGCCGTCGTGATGACCGTACCCCAGACTTCCGACATCGATCTCGCCCTCGGGCGCCGGCGGGCGACACTTGGCGTCGGGCTCGTCGTCGCGGCGGCGATCGGGCTCGGCGCCTTCAGCATGATCGCCCACCGGCAGTTCGTGTTCACCGATCTCGCGCGGACGCTGATGATCGTCCTCGTCGGGATGCTCGCCTTTCGCGGCCGGCGCTGGGCGGCCTGGGCATTCGGCTTCTTCGCCCTCGCCGGCGCGGTCGCCGGGATCATCGGGCTGGCGGGGACGAAGTTCAACGCGGTCGGCTTCGTGCTCTTCGCGCCGGTGATCGTCGCCAACCTCGCCGGCTTCGCGCTGCTCTACCTTTCGGGGCCGTCGCGGGCATTCCTGCGCCGGCAGCAGTCGATGGCGCCGCGGTTCTTCCCGACGCCGCCTGCCGCGCCGCCCGCCCCCCCGCCTGACGGCCGATGACCGAGCCCGAAGTCTGGCTTCGCGGCCCGCTGCCTGACGTTCCGCCGCTGCTGCAGCCCGTAGCTCACAGCCTCCTCCAGTGCCGCGCGGAGGTGCGCGCCGCGTTGCGAGACCTGACGCCGGCGCAGCTCTGGGCGCAGCCTGGTGGTGCGGCGTCGATCGGCTACCATGCGCGCCACGCGGCGGGGAGCCTTGACCGGCTGCTCACCTATGCCCGGGGCGAGGGGCTCTCGCCGGCGCAGCGAGACGCGCTCGCCGGCGAAGCGACGCCCGACCTCGATGAAGGAGCGGCCGAGCGCATCGCCGACGCATTCGACGCCGCAGTTCATGCGGCGTCGAGGCAGGTCTCGGCCACGCTCGAGCGAACGCTGCTCGAGCCCCGCGGAGTCGGGCGCGCGCAGCTGCCGTCCACCGTCATCGGGCTCCTGTTCCATGCCGCCGAGCACACCCAGCGCCACTCGGGACAGCTCGTCACCACGGCGAAGATCGTCCGGGGGCTCGGGCGGTGAGCGCAGCCTTCGGCCGGCGCGTGTCGACCGCGGCCGCGCATGCGGCGTTCGCACTCGCCGTCGCGTCGGCCAGCGGCTGCGCCGGGCACAGCGGGTCGGACATCACGGTCGCCTATCGCGGCGACGTTGCGCGGTACCGCGAGCTGGTCCGCGTCCGCATCGACGCGGACCACAAGGGGCGCGTGGTCGTGCCCGACTTCCCCAGCACGGCTGCGCCAAGGCCGATCGCGACGAGCGGCTCGATGCAGGTGGTCGTCTCGGTGAAGACGGCCGGCGACACGGTGCTCGCCCGCGACTCGCTGCCCCCGATCGATCTCGCGCCGCGCACGTCGTACGGCGTCAACGTCGTGCTGAGCACGCGGCGCCCTGCCGAGACGCGGTGCTCCGGTGCGTGGCGAGCGACGCGGCTCGCGTCGTCGGCGACCGACTCGCTCTATGTGAGCCTGACAGCGGAGCCGCGTGGCAACCCGCCGCGCTGCGACGACTGAAGCCAACTCCGCGAGCCGGGCGGGGACTGGCGCGGCGCGGGGCGGGGGGTGAAGTTAGGGCCCCTATCGTCCCCCACAGGAGTAGCGACTCCATGCACCGTTCCCTCCTCGTCGCCGTCGCGGCGACGATCGCGCTGCCGGCGCTCGGTCCCGCCCAGACGCCGTCCAGAACCCCCGTTCGCGCGACGGCAGCGGCGATTCCGGACATCCCGTACAGGAAGTTCACGTTGAAGAACGGGCTGACGCTGCTCGTTCACGAGGACCACAAGGCGCCGATCGCCGCCGTCAACATCTGGTACCACGTCGGGTCGAAGAACGAGCTGCCGGGGAAGACCGGCTTCGCGCACCTCTTCGAGCACCTGATGTTCAACGGGAGCGAGAACTACAACGAGGACTACTTCAAGGCCGTCGAACCGTTAGGCGCGACCGACCTCAATGGCACGACCAACGAGGATCGCACCAACTACTTCCAGAACGTCCCCGTCTCGGCGCTCGACCGCATCCTCTGGCTCGAGTCCGACCGGATGGGGCACCTCGTCGGCGCGATCGACTCGGCGAAGCTCAACGAGCAGCGCGGGGTCGTCCAGAACGAGAAGCGGCAGGGGGAGAACGAGCCGTACGGCAAGGCGTGGATCACGATCGCGGAGAACACCTTCCCGAAGGGGCATCCCTATTCGTGGTCGGTGATCGGGTCGATGGAGGACCTGAACGCCGCGTCGCTCGCCGACGTGAAGGAGTGGTTCAGGACGTACTACGGTCCGGCCAACGCGACGATCGTCGTCGCCGGCGACGTCAACACCGACGACATCCGCAATCGCGTCGAGAAGTACTTCGGCGACATCCCGTCCGGCCCGCCGATCGTGAAGCACGAGGCGTGGATCGCGAAGATGGAAGGGGAGCACCGTCAGGTCATGCAGGACCGCGTCCCGCAGGCACGGCTGTTCAAGGCGTGGAACGTCCCACAGTTCGGGACGCGGGACATGACGCTGCTCTCGCTCGCCTGGGACATCCTCGGCGGCGGGAAGTCGTCGCGGCTGTACAAGCGGCTCGTCTACAGGGATCGCATCGCGACCGACATCGCGGCCTTCACCGACGAGCGGGAGATCGCCAGCCAGCTGCTGCTGATGGAGACGGCGCAGCCTGGCGGTGACCTCGGCGCCGTCGAGCGGGCGTCGGACCAGGAGCTGAAGGCGTTCCTCGCCAGCGGGCCGACGCAGGCGGAGCTCGACCGGGTGAAGACGCAGCAGCGCGCGGCGTTCATCCGCGGGGCCGAGCGGATCGGCGGGTTCGGCGGGAAGTCGGACATCCTCGCCCGCGGCCAGGTCTATCGCGGCGACCCGGAGACCTACAAGCAGGTGCAGGGGTGGATCGCGGCGGCGACGCCGGCGGACGTGCGCGACGCGGCGCGGCGGTGGCTCTCGGAAGGGGTGTATGTCCTCGAGGTGCACCCGTTCCCCGAGTTCGAGACCGTCGCGTCGAGCGTCGACCGCAAGGCGGGGATGCCGCCCGTCGGTGCGCCGCCGGCCGCGCCGCTCGCCGCTCCGGAGCGCGCGACGCTGTCGAACGGGATGAAAGTCGTGCTCTCGCGCCGGACCGCGGTCCCGGTGGTGCGGCTGACCACGATCATGGATGGCGGGTTCGCCGCCGACGATCCATCGAAGCCCGGCGTCGCCTCGATGACGATGCAGATGCTCGACGAAGGGACGACGTCGCGCAACTCGCTGCAGATCGCCGACGAGCTCGCGTCGTTAGGCGTGACCCTCAGCACGAGCGCGGGGCTCGACGTCAACCGGGTCACGATCTCGGCGCTGAAGGACAAGCTCGACCCGGCGCTCGCGCTCTACGCCGACGTCATCCTCCATCCGTCGTTCCCGCAGGGCGATCTCGACCGGGTGAAGCAGAACACACTCGCCGCGATCCAGCAGGAAAAGGTGCAGCCCTTCAGCATGGGGCTGCGGGTCCTGCCGCTGCTCCTCTACGGGGCGGGGCATGCGTATGGCCAGCCGCTCACCGGGAGCGGGACCGAGTCGTCGGTGAAGGGGATGACGCGCGACGACCTCGTCGCCTTCCATCGCACCTGGTTCAAGCCGAACCACGGGACCGTCGTCGCCGTCGGGGACATCACGATGCCCGAGCTGACGGCGAAGCTCGAGCGGGCGTTCGCGTCGTGGAAGCCAGGCGACATCCCGGCGAAGAAGGTGAACGACGTCGCCAGCCGCGCGCGGAAGACGGTGTACCTGCTCGACCGCCCGGGGGCCGACCAGTCGTACGTCCTCGCCGGCGAGCTGATCGCGCCGAAGGCGAACGCGGACGAGATCCCCTTCGAGGTGTTCAACGACGCCTTCGGCGGCGCCTTCGTCTCGCGCATCAACATGAACCTGCGCGAGGACAAGCACTGGTCGTACGGCTCGTTCAGCTTCCCGGTGGACGCGCGCGGCCAGCGGATGTGGATGGTGATGGCGCCGGTGCAGACCGACAAGACGAAGGAGTCGCTGGCCGAGGTCGTGAAGGAGCTGAAGGGGGCGGTAACCGACCGTCCACTGACGACGGCGGAGATCAACGACGCCAAGGACCGCCAGATCAAGACGCTGGCCGGCCGCTGGGAGACGAGCGCCGCGGTGGCGTCCGCGTTAGGCGAGATCGTGACATATGGACTGCCTGACGACTACTACACGACCTACTCCGACCGGGTGCGGAACGCGAGCGACGCGGCGGTGAACGCGGCAGCGAAGAAGTTCGTGAACAGCGACCAGATGGTGTGGGTCGTCATCGGCGACCGGGCGAAAGTGGAGGCGGGGATTCGGGAGCTGGGGCTGGGGGAGATCGTGCTGCTCGACGCGGATGGACGGCCGAAGACGCCGACGCCCTGAACGGCAACCGGGAACGGCAGCCGTCAACCATCAGCCGTGAGCGTTGAGCGACAGCGGAACTGCGGTGAGTAATTTCTTCGAATGAGTGAGAATCCACTGAACCGGTGCAGCTGGCCGGTGTCGGAGCTCGACATCCTCTATCACGACACGGAGTGGGGGGTCCCGGTGCACGATGACCGGGTGTTCTTCGAGTTCCTCACCCTCGAGGGAGCGCAGGCGGGGTTGAGCTGGTCGACGATCCTGAAGAAGCGCGAGGGGTACCGG
>DASZNJ010000203.1:0-5264 GCA_035551575.1 Gemmatimonadaceae bacterium | reverse complement strand
CGAGGTGCCGTTAGGCACGCCGCCCGGCGAGGGGGCGAAGGCGGCGGGATGACCGCCGCCGCGCCGCGCCCGCTTCGCGTCGCGCTCGGGGAGTACGACATCGGCTGGCACGACCCCGGGGCCTCGCTCGAGCGGGCGCGCGCGCTGGTCGCCGACGCCGCGCGCGCCGGCGCGCGGCTGGTGGTGCTCCCCGAGATGGCGACCACCGGCTTCACGATGGACCGGTCGCAGGCGACCCCGCTCGCCGGGGGCCACGCCGCGCGGCTGGCGGAGATCGCCGGCGAATCCGGGGTCTGGCTGATCGCCAGCGTCGCCGCGACCGAGCCTGTGACGTCAGGCGGCGGCGGCGGGGAGAGCGAACGGACGCGCGCGGTCAACGCCGCGCTCGTCGCCGATCCCTCCGGCGCGACGGTCGCCGTGTACCGCAAGCAGAAGCTCTTCGCCTTCGCCGGGGAGCACGAGCACTATTCGCCCGGGGATGCCCCGGTCGTCGTCACGATCGAGGGCGTGCGGATCGCGCCGCTCGTCTGCTACGACCTGCGCTTTCCCGAGCTTTTCCGCGCGGTAGCCCGCGACGCCGACGCCTTCGTGCTCGTCGCCAACTGGCCCGCCGCGCGCCGCCTCCACTGGGACACCCTCACCCGCGCCCGGGCGATCGAGAACCAGTCGTACGTCGTCGCGGTGAACCGCGTGGGGAGCGGCGGCGGCATCGCCTACGACGGCGGGTCTTTCGCCTGGGATCCGTGGGGGGACCGGGTCCCCGAGGCGCAGACCCCCGCCGGCGTCCGGCTGGTCACGATCGATCCGGGGCACGTCGAGGACATCAGGGGCCGGTATCCGTTCCTTCGAGACCTGAAGCTCTGAGTTGGCTGATCGGGCTCGTCGCGCCGAGACTGGCCGTAACGGGTGAACTACGACACGCGGATTTGGCGGACTTCGCGGATCGTTCCCGGTGGCGTCACGCGCTCCTGGTGGCCGACCGGGGCAGTATCCGCGAAGGCGAGATCATAAAGGATCTGGCACCCCGTGCGAGAGTGGAATGTCAATCCACAATGTGCGACGTGTTCGGGCGCCACGACGTTCGGCCGGCGTCGGCGCCGTTCGCTGCGTCGTCCCGCACGGATTTCACCGATGACGCCGATCGCGCGCGGTGGCGTACGGCGCGCCGTGTGGCCGCCCGGGGCGGTACCCGCGTCATCCGAGTGATCCGCGAAATTGCCGTTCACGCGTTGATGCGCGGGAGGTGCGACGTCCTGGCCGGGCGCGATGAACCAGATCGCCAGCACGCCGGAATTCACCTGGGCGAGACCGGCGCGCCGCGGCGAGATCTCCCCGCCGGTCCGCCCCCGCGATAGATTCCGACGTGCCGCGCATGGAGGTTGCGACGCGGTGGTCTCTCGGCGGAACTGGAGAGCGGAGGGCGGCGCCGGTCGAGAGCGGCGCCACTGCACCTACGGAGAACGGCATGGCGAAGACCGAAACGGCCCCGGCGACCAGGGACGCGGCGACAGACGCGGCTCCGGTCCAGGGCGCGCTGGAGATACGTGACTCGCGCACCGGCAAGACGTACAACGTCCCGGTTGCGACCCAGGGTGTCGAGGGAGACACCTTCATCAAGGCGATGGAGCTGCGCCCGGTCAAGCAGGACCCGGAGGAGTTCGGGCTCCTCAGCTACGATCCGGCGTTCATGAACACCGCGAGCTGCAAGAGCGCGATCACCTTCATCGATGGCGACAAGGGGATCCTCCGCTATCGCGGCTACCCGATCGAGCAGCTCGCCGAGCAGGCGACCTTCCTCGAGGTCGCCTGGCTCCTTCGCAAGGGCGAGCTGCCTAACGGGAAGGAATACGAGAAGTTCGTGCACGAGGTCACGACCCACACCTACGTGCACAAGAACATCGAGCGCTTCCTCGAGGGATTCCGCTACGATGCCCACCCGATGTCGATGCTGCTCAGCAGCGTCGGCGCGCTGTCGTCGTTCTATCCGCAGGCCCATAACATCATGGACGCGGATCAGCGGAACATCGAGATCATCCGGCTGATCGCGAAGCTGCCGACGATCGCCGCGTTCATCCTCCGCCACATGCGCGGGCTCCCCTTCGTCTATCCCGACAACGACCTGTCGTACACCGAGAACTTCCTCTCGATGTGCTTCCGGATGACGGAGCCGAAGTACAAGGCGAGCGAGACCTTCAAGAAGGCGCTCGACATCCTGTTCATCCTCCACGCCGACCACGAGCAGAACGCATCGACCAGCGCGGTCCGCGCGATCGGCTCGACCCAGGTCGACCCGTACTCGGCGATCGCCGGCGGCATCGCGGCGCTCTTCGGCCCCCTCCACGGCGGCGCGAACGAGCAGGTGCTCGTGATGCTCAACAAGATCGGCAGGAAGGACAACGTCGCGTCGTTCGTCGCCGACGTGAAGGCGGGGAAGGGGAAGCTGATGGGCTTCGGGCACCGCGTCTACAAGAACTACGACCCGCGCGCCCGCATCGTGAAGAAGCTCGCCGACGAGGTGCTCGCCGAGACCGGGTCCGACGAGGACCTCGAGATCGCGATGGAGCTCGAGAAGATCGCGCTCAGCGACGAGTACTTCATCTCGCGCAAGCTCTATCCCAACGTCGACTTCTACACGGGACTGATCTATCGGGCGATGGGGTTCCCGACCGAGTACTTCACCGTGCTCTTCGCGATCGCCCGCACCGCCGGCTGGCTCTCGCAGTGGGAGGAGATGCTCCTCGACAAGGACCAGAAGATCGCCCGTCCGAGGCAGATCTACATCGGCCCCGGCGAGCGGCCGTACAAATCGAAGCTCACGAAGTGACCTGCGTTGTATGGCGGGCAGCGTGAGCGGGCCAGGCGACATCGCCTGGCCCGCTCTTCGTCCATCGGGAGATGGGCAGGTTCCTCGCGGGGGCCGGGGTGGAACTCGGCCCTCCGCGCCGCAGTCTCCGAGGCACAGCGGGGAGCTGCGTCGGCGCGACCGCAGCGAGGTCCACCCCGCCCGACGAATCTCCAGCGTGCGCTACTTCGAGGACAGTTGGGCGAACAGCGATTTCACATCGAGCCCCGCCGGGTCGATCTCGTAATAGCGGTTGTCGATGAACCGACCGGTCGTCGGAAAATACGGCGGCGGATGTCCGATCGCACACCGATCGTAGCTGTAGCGCTTCGTGAATCCACTGAACCCGCTGGCGCTGTTCTGCGCGACGATCCCGCGCGCGTCCTGAATGATCCCGCCGTTCAGGTTGAGGCATCCCCGCCCGCTCGTCACCCCGTCGCAGAGGCTCGCGCTGAACGGCGCCTGGTCGTAGTTCTCGACCGTGAAGCTGTGGCTCAGCGCCATCATCACTGCGTGGACGTTGAAATCCGGGGAGTCATCGACGACGCGCCAGCTCCCGCCGTAGTTCGCCATGCTGTTCAGCGCGTTGTCAGCGACGACAATGTCCCGGCCAGCGATCAGCCCGAGCATGTCCTGGCAGAGGTTCGTCTGCGGGGGCGTCGCGTAGCGGGTGTCGTCGAGGAGCACGATGTTCGCGCTCGCATAGAGTGTCAGCTGCCCGCGAACGACCCCGCTCACCCCCGCCGTCCCCTGGACGTGGATCACGCTCTTCGAGCCCGGGTTGATCGACCGGTGGAGCGGGAAGAGGTACGCGGCGTCGGGGCGGCCAGCGAGCCGGAGGTCGATCGCTCCCGGCCACGGGCGCCATTTTCCCTTCGCCCCGTTAGGCGTGAACGTCGCGAGGTCCTCACCGCCCACGTTGGCTGGCACGCCCCCCACTGCCCGCTCGATCGACGCGAGGTTCGGATCCCCGCCGAGGTAGCAGCGGGCGCCTGCCCGCTGCATGATCGCGTTCGTGTTCGCCGCGCTGGTTGAAGCGTGGGCGTTGACCTTGCTGACCGTGTTGAACGCGGGGTCGTTGAGCGCGGTGAGCGCTGCCCTGAACCACGGCGCGCCGTGAGCGCTGATCGGGTAGAACTTGAGCGGCCCGCCGGCCGGTCCGTGATAATCGCCGCAGCTGTCGTTGCCCTGGTCTCCCCGCAGCCAGCTCGTGTTCCCCGCGTTCGCGTCGTATACGCGAAGAAACCCTTCGTCAGTCCCGGTTGTCGCGCCGTCGCCGTCGAGGTCGACAGCGACGAACTCGATTCGTGTCGTCACCGCATTCGCGGCGCCGCTGTTGCCGGCGTTGAACGAAAGGTTGCCCGACGCGGCGTAGCCGGGCAGGAAGGACAGCCGCGCGGTGCTCGGCAGCTGGATCGGCTTCTGCTTCTGCAGGGGCTGGCTGAGCTTGAAGATCCCGTAGTTCAACCCGTTGATCACCCCCGCCGTCCCGACCTCGTTCCAGAAGGTCGCCGTCCCGCTGCCGATGTATATGTCGTCGTTCGACCAGACCGGGCCGCGAAGCTGGTCGTTGTTGCTGAAGTAGATCGGACTACCCGAGAGTGATTCCTTGTCCGTCCAGTACGCGAACTTCGCGAAGCTCTCCTGCGTCAGCTCCGCGCGCCGCACGAAGCGTGAGCGGTGCTGTATGTCCTGTGCCACCGCGATCACGCTCACGAATCGTCCGCTCTGCCCCGTGGTCGACCCCGTCGGGCCGGCGTAAACGTCCACCGTGACGCCCCTGATCGGCTTGTTCTCGGCGTCGGTCAGCACGAGGCTGTTGTAGAGCGTGGTATCGCCGGTGAGCGGCACCGACTGCGGATCGTTGTTGATCCGGCTCTTGCCGATCGCCAGCGCGGCTTCGGCCGCGTAGCGATACTCTCGCTCGCGATCGAACGTCTTGCCGAGCAGCGTCGCGTTGGAGGAAAGTGCGATCGCCGACATCGCCAACGCGGCGAGAGCTATCGTCATCACGAGCACGAAGACGAGCGCCGAGCCTCGCCGCGCGCCACGGCGCGCCCAGATTCGCTGGGGGGTTTGCATGACATCCCTCACGGGAAGGTGAGAACGGGCGACTTCGCCAGATCAGATGACTGCGGTGAGCAATCCTGGGCATCGGTTGCGTACTGCCACTGGTCTCCCGATGCGACGTCGGTGTCAGTGAAACCGTATGGTCCGGTGCGACCGTCGGCCGGAATGATGACGATCGGTTCGTCATCGAAGACCGGATCCGCCGCCCGCTTGCGGTAGAGCGCGTAGCGCTCGACATCCTTCTCGCCGCTGTTCTCGTCGATCGACGGCTGCCACGAGATTGTCACGCTGTACGCGCCCCCGGGGAGCGCGTTGACGACGGCTTGCGGCGCACCGGTGAATAGTGGCCGCT